>JALYHS010000085.1 GCA_030776385.1 Actinomycetota bacterium | reverse complement strand
GCCAGCATCGCAACCACGGCCTCCGGGATCATCGGCATGTAGATGGCCACACGGTCCCCTGCCTTCACACCCAGCGAGGTGAGCGTGTTCGCCGCTTGGCAGACGGCATCCGTCAGCTCCGCGTACGTGATCGCACGGGTGTCGCCCGGTTCGCCCTCGAAGTAGTAGGCGACCCGGTCGCCGAACCCCGCCGCGACGTGTCGGTCGAGGCAGTTGTATGCCACATTCAGCGTGCCGTCGACGAACCAGCGTGCGAACGGCGGGTTGCTCCAGTCGAGTACCTGCGTCCACGGGGTCACCCAGTCGAGACGCTCGGCTTGCTTGGCCCAGAAAGCGGGGCGATCGAGCGCCGCGTCGGTGTACGCATCTTCGGTGACGTTGGCCGCCGCGGCGAACGAAGCGCTCGGCGGGAACCGTCGGTGCTCGTGGGAGAGGTTCTCGAGCGTCGCCTCGTGCGCGGGGCTCGGAGTCTCGGTCGTCATGCGGGGCTCAGCGTGCCGCGCCGACGGGGAGCACGATGCGCTTCCACGTCGAGTTGGTCACCGAGGCCGCTGAGCCGTACCAGGCGAGCCCGGCGGTGATGAGTCCGACGATTCCGCCGAAGTGAGTGGCCCCGACGTTGCCGCTGAACGCGCCGATGGTGAGCGCGATGAAGGTGATGGTCAGAGCGACGAAGACGAGTAGGACGACACGGCTGGTCTTGACCGCGGCGATCGTCATGTATGCGGTGAAGATCGTCCAGGCCAGCAGGAACGCGCCGACGCCGGCCGAACCTGCCTCCTTCTCGACGGCGGGGTTGTCGAGCAGCCACCAGAATGCGAGCCAGAACGCACCATACGAGGTGAACGCGACCGCGCCGAAGGTGTTCCCCTTCACGAACTCCCACATGCCTGCGAGAAGTTGCGCGATGCCGCCGTAGAACAGCGCGATGCCGAGAACGGCGGCTCCGGCTCCGCTGATGATTCCGGCGTTGGCAAGGCTCAGCACGAAGGTGGTGAGGGCGAAGCCTGCGAGGCCGAGGGCTCCCGGATCGGCGACGGATGTCGCGAACGACGGGACGGCAGAGGCCGTGGGAACAATCAACGGTGCTTCGGTGGTAGTACTCATCAGAGAACACTCCTTCGTGTCTGGTGGTGATGTGGCGGGAGGATGGGGCGGTGTCGGCGGGCGGGGTCGCCCGATGGTGCGGACCGGAGCCGACGTCCGGAGTCGAGGGACTAGTGCGGGACCGCGATCGGAACGGTCGCGGCGATCACAGCGATCGCGGAGGGGTCGTCGATGGTGGCGGGAACGAGGTAGCTCTCGCCGTTGATGATCTGCCGGATGGTTTTGCGCAGGATCTTGCCCGAGCGCGTCTTCGGCAGCGCGCTGACCACGGTGACATGGTGGAAGGACGCGACCGCCCCGATCTGATCGCGCACCATGGCGACTAGCTCCATGCGCAGCAGCTCTTCGGAGATCTCCTCGCCGCTCTTCACAACGACGTATCCGGCCGGCTTCTGGCCCTTGATCTCGTCGTGCAGCCCGACCACGGCGCACTCGGCGACGGAGGGATGCTGCGCCAGGATCTGCTCCATCGATCCGGTCGACAGACGATGACCGGCCACGTTGATCACGTCGTCGGTGCGTCCCATGACGTAGAGGTAGCCCTCGCGGTCGAAGTAGCCGGAGTCGCCGGTGAGGTAGAAGCCCGGGAAGATCGTCAGGTATCCGTCGATGTAGCGCTGGTCGCCTCCCCATAGCGTCGTGAGGGTGCCGGGAGGCAGGGGCAGCGCGATGACGATGTTCCCCTCCTCGAGGATCCCGACCTCCATGCCCTGGTCGTCGACGATTCGAACGTCGAAACCGGGGACCGGGAACGAGGGCGAGCCCGCGCGCAACGGCAGGTGCTCGATGCCGCGCGGGCTGGCGCAGATCGCCCATCCGGTCTCGGTCTGCCACCAATGGTCGATGACGGGCCGGTCGAGCAAGGCGCTCGCCCAGTGCCACGTCTCCGGATCGAGGCGCTCACCGGCGACGAACATGGCGTCGAGGCTGGACAGGTCGTAGTCGGCGGCAAGGGAGGCGTGCGGGTCCTCCTTGCGGATTGCTCGAAGTGCCGTCGGCGCGGTGAACAACGTCTTGACCTTGTGGTCGCGGATGACCCGCCAGAACGCCCCGGCATCCGGCGTGCCCACGGGCTTGCCCTCGTAGAGCACGGTGGTCGCACCGCTGAGCAGCGGCCCGTAGACGATGTAGGAATGGCCGACCACCCAGCCGACGTCGCTGGCGGTCCACATCACATCGCCGGGATGGATGTCGTAGATGTTCTTCATCGACCAGGCCATCGCGACGGCGTGACCGCCGTTGTCCCGCACGACGCCCTTCGGCGATCCGGTGGTTCCGGAGGTGTAGAGGATGTAGAGCGGGTCGGTCGCCGCGACCGGGACGCAGGGATGCGGAGCAGCCGCTCGGGCACGCGAGCGCCAGTCCCACCATTCTGTGCCGGGTGTCGAGTAGTCGGTAGCGGAGCCGGGGACCTCCGGCCGGTCCTTCACGATGACGGTTCCGACCGTGTGTGACGAAAGGGCGAGGGCCTCGAGAACGGTCGGAAGGTACTCGACCACGCGGCTCGGCTCGATGCCGCCCGACGCGGTCACGATCACCCGCGGCGTGGCGTCGTCGAGGCGGGCGGCGAGTTCCTTCGCGGCGAAGCCTCCGAACACCACCGAATGCACGGCGCCGAGACGCGCGCAGGCGAGCATCGCCACGACGGCCTGCGGCACCATCGGCAGGTAGATCACGACCCGGTCGCCCTTGACGACGCCGGCATCCGCGAGCACCGTGGCGAAGCGGGCGACGCGGTCGAGCAGCTGCGCGTAGCTGTAGCTGTTCTGCTTACCGACGACGGGCGAGTCGTAGACAAGCGCAGCAACATCGCCGCGGCCGGCCTGCACGTGGCGGTCGAGCGCGTTGAAGCAGGTGTTCAGGCTGGCGTCCGGAAACCAGCGGAACAGCGGCGCGTTCGACGCGTCGAGAGCTTGGGTGGGGTAGACGTCCCAATCAATGGCTCCGGCGGCGTCCAGCCAGAAGCGCTCCGGATCGGCGGCGAGAGCCTCGCGGACACCGGCAAGGGCGCCGGAACCGATCGTGCCCGCAGTCGCGTGCTCCATCTGTACTCCTCGTCATCGAAGGTGCGGATTCTCCTGCGGCACGGCGTCGTCGCCCTGCTACTGTTCACGCTACGAACACGTCGAAGTGCACGACTACCATCCGAAGGAGGTAGCGCTGATCGACGCCTCCATCGCATCGCAGCGGGACCTCCTCATGGTGGGCCTGCGCCAACTGCCACGCCGCACCGGGTGTCCCATCGCCTTCGGCGGCCTGGTGCTCTCGGATGGAGCGCCGCTCGACTCCTTCGTCGGAACCCATGGCCGCAGCCTCAATGGCCTTCTCATCGAGCCGACCCACGGCGTCGGGGGGCTGGCGCTCTCGGACCGTCGCCCCGTGGCGACCGCCCATTACCGCCACTCCGCGGCGATCACCCACCGCTACGACCGCGAGGTCACGGCGGAGGGCATCGTGTCGCTACTCGCGGTGCCGGTGGTGGTCGACAACCGCGTGCACGCCATCATCTACGTGGCAGCCCGGCAGGCGACCGAGTTCGGTGACACCGTCGTGCGCGAGGCGATGAGGACCGCGCGAGGCCTCGCGTGGGAGTTCTCCGTCGCGGCCGAGGTGGACCGCCGACTCGCCCTCCTCGAGACAGATGGCCGGCTCGGTCCGCCCGTCGAAGGCTCTGCTCGGGAGCGCCAGGAGCTGCGGGATGCTTTCGCCGAACTTCGGGAGCTCGGACGCGCCGTCGCCGATCCGGAAATTGCCGAGCGGCTTGAGGCGGTGGCGCGCATCGTGATGCCGGACTCGGCCGCCACCCCGCGTGCCGGCGAGGCTCCCGCCCCCTCTCCGCGCGAACTCGACATGCTCGCCCAGCTTGCGCTCGGCAAGCGCAACGCTCAGATCGGAAGCCAGCTCGGACTGACTGAGGCGACGGTCAAGAGCTACGTCTCCTCGGTCATGCGCAAGCTCGGCGCCTCCAGCCGCTACGAGGCCGTCATCGCGGCACGGCGGGCCGGCCTGATCCCCTGATGGGCGACTGCGCCCACGCCATGCCACCATGAAGCATGGACTCAGTCAGCGCTCTCACCCTCCCCGACGGTCGCCGCCTTGAGTATCGGGTCAGTGGCCCGGAGGACGGCCTTCCGCTCGTCTTTCATCACGGCACGCCGGGATCCGTCATCCCGATTCGCGGGATCGAGCGTGCCGCGCACCAGCGTGGCCTGCGGTTGGTGACCATGTCCCGGCCCGGGTACGGG
>JALYHS010000084.1 GCA_030776385.1 Actinomycetota bacterium | reverse complement strand
GTGCGCGAGCGGTCGACGTCGTCCTGCGCGACGAGTGTGTCGAACGCCCCGAGCAGCCGCTCGCGCCAGAGCTCCGGGTTGCCGTAGTACGCGCCAGCGACGCCCGGGGCCTCCTCGTTGCTCGGCCGCACGTCGGCGCCATACAGGTCCCCGGCGAACGCGACGTAGCCGAGCCGTGCGAGCATGTCGGCGCGCATCCGGGTGTAGTCGCTGACCCCGAGCCAGTCGTGGATGACCAGCACCGCCGGGTGCGGACCGGGCGTCGCCGGCCGTGCGAGATAGCCGCGGCACGCGACATCCCCGACCAGGTAGTCGACCTCGGCCCCGATCGTCTCGGTGGCGGGCTCCCGTTCCAGGATGGCAGCGAAATCGGCAGAGTAACTGGGCATCGGAGCTCCTTGAGGGACAGATGAGGGGGTTGTTTCCACGCTACGCCTTTGCCGGATCGCGAGTTGCCTTCCCAGCAGCCCACAACCTGTCGACCTGCCCACGACGGCGCCCGGGACACGATTCGCAAGCGGTGGTCTCCGTAAAAGAGACTGGTGAAATCCGCAACAGAGAGAGTCGAGCCGACGACGAACGCTTGACGGTGCTCCAGCGGGACTGCGCGCGCCCGTCCCATCGTCTAGTCCCCCGACAGTCGCTTCGCATCGAGCGACTTCAGGTAGTCCTTGCGGAGCCCGCGAGCGGACTCGAAAAAGTACAGGTCGGACTTGGTGAGCGCGTCGTCAGCGTCCTTGGCCCTCAGAAGTTCGAGAGTGCAGAAGAGGTCAGCGGCCTGGAAAAGTCGGTAGTCCGCTGGCAGCATCCGTCGGAACTCGACCCGGAGGAAATACGCGTTCATCACGGCGTTGAGGATGCGAGTGAGCTCGGCCTGCCCGTTGTCGTAGTAGACGATGACTTCGTCGAAGGCTCGAAAGTAAGCCGACCGGGCCCCGAGAAACTCCCCCAGTTCCCGCGCGAGCGCGCCTTCCAGCTGCAGTCGCTCGGGGTTCTCGCTCCGGCGCACTGCGATCGCATGGTGGTGAATCGGTGCCCGCCGCACGAAGGCGTGCATTCGCGAGAAGGCCGCCTTACGAGTTTGAAGAGACATGCCGCGGTACTCGGCCTCACCTCGGATGGCGGCGCCGCTGTGAACCGTGTGACCCTCGAGACCGATCTCACGAAGTCGCCGGCTGAGTGTCTCAAGATGGACATCAAGACGCTCGTGCTGCTCATGCATGACGAAGCCAACGACGTAATAGCCGGTCCTCGAGACCCCGAAGTCACCCGACTCGTCAACGAAGATGCTCAGCGTCGACATGGTTCCAAAGAAAACAAAATGGCGGGGGACTTCCCCCGCCATGATGTGGGCCCGGGTCGCTTGGACCAGCCCAATGCCGTTACTCTATCGCAAAGGCTCGAAGGACGGCCAGGGCGCGTGTCCACGGAGGCGTCCGCGGGCTCGTAGGGCTCGACGTGATTCATGATTCGAATGTCCCCGCGGCCACCGACATCAGTGGCCCACCTACGCCGACGGAAACCGCGGAGCCAGGATGCGGGCAGCCGCGTCGACCTCCGCCCCCGCCACCGCACCCGGCCCAGTAACCCGCTCCACCGCTTTGCGAGGCCACAGCACCTCCACCCCCGAGATGGCGAAGTTGCCACCCAACAGCGGCCAGTCCGCTTCGACGAAGCACACCATCCCGAAGCTCGAGATCTCGCCAAGCCCCGCCTGCGACAGCGCGCCCGCCACCAGCCTCACCTGTTTCAGCACACCGTGCACCAGCGGAGTTTTGTCGCGCGACCCGATGATGAGCGACTCGACGCGCGGCCTGAAGAGCCCACCCTCCACGCGAAGTGAGGGCGCGCCCGAGTACTTCTTCGCATCGATCACGAACACGCCACGGGGGCTCACCACGATGTGGTCGATATTCGCTGTGGTGCCCGGAATGCGGCGGTCGTGCAGAACGTGGATGCCGCGCTCCCTGAGAGAGTCGAGCCGCCGCCCCAGAACGACCATCTCAGGCGGGGTCAGCCGAGCAGCGAGTCAGCAATCACAGGCAGTTGTACCGCAATTGCCTGCCACAGGACGTCCTGGTCAGTGCCGTCATAGTCGTGAGCGATGAAGTTGCGCACCGCGCGGATGCCCCGCCAGTCAATCTCGGGGTGCTGGTTTCGAAACGACTCCGGCAGCCGGTCGGCAGCGGCGGATAGGTCGACAAGGATGGACCGGGCAATGCGGCGCTGATCGTCGTCGTCCGGGTCGGTGAAGCGGTCGTATCCGCGGTTGACCACGCGGCTCGCGCTGTCGGCGAATCGGGCGACGTCGGCAAGAATCGCGGGCGTACGATCCAACTCCTCCGTCACAGGGGCACAGCCTCCGCGCGGATTCGGTCCATGACAGCACCACTCCCGCGGTCGGACACCACGTCCACTCGGATGCCGAGCAGTTGCTCAATCTCGGCCATGAAGCCGGCCAGGTCGAAGAACGAGGCGTCGGGAGCCGGGTGGACGAGCAGGTCGACGTCCGAGCCGGGGCCGGCCTGACCTCGGGCGACTGAGCCGAACACGCGGACGTCACTGAGCCGCCGTCCCCGGGCGGCCGCGATGATCGGCTCCCGCAACGCGCGGAGGCGGTCGAAGGTCGGCGCGTCCATCGCGGCTGCAAGGCGGTCGAGGGTGCCGGTCGAAGGGATGCGACGGCCCTTCTCATAGGCGGCGATGTTCGGCTGGGGCACACCGGATCGCTGAGCGAGCGCCCGCTGCGACAGACCGGCACTCAACCGCCGCGCCCGCAGCGTGTCTGCGATTGGTGTGCTCATCATGCCGTCATGATAGCGCGGCGATATCACGTGCGGTCAGTGGTGTGGTCAGATTCGGTGAACTCGAACCGCCGGCGGCGGTCATGAAGAACATGGATGCCGCGCTCCCTGAGAGAGTCGAGCCGCCGCCCCCAAGACAACTTCGCCACGCGCACCGGTCACGTGTGAGTTGCCCACTTGTTCGTCTATTCGTCTCCCTTTTGTCCATCTATTTGTGTCGGTCGTTCTCAAGCATCGACTGAGCAAACTTGCGGTGCGCCGCTTGACGCGACGTTCCCAGAACCACCCCGATCGAACTCCACGATTCGCCCGCCTTCTTCGCCTCCGCCACCGCATCCTCGAGTTGACGTTCGGCTGCCTCGATCGCGTCGAGGGCCGCGCCGATGGCACGGAGATGAACGCCATCGCGAAACTCTGTCGACGCCGGATCGATCGAGTCGAGCCACTCTTCAACCGACGACTTCTTCATGGTTTTCGCCATTCGCTGTCTCCTCTCATGGCAGACGGTCGTAGAACTTTGGCCGCAGAATATCGGCGTGGATCACTCGCTCGGGCTCCCGTGCCGGGACGACGACGATTTCCAACACCCGACCCGATGAGTCGGGCCCAAGTATCAGCATCCGACGCTCCCCGTCGTAGATCTGCGCGTAATGAGCCAACGGATGCCGGATGGCGTGAAGGATGTCCTCTTCGGAGATCCCATGTTTCCGCGCACTGTCCGTGAACTCCATCGCGTCATCATGCAGTTGACACTATACGTCAACATCATGATGACGCTGATGTGGTGGAGAAATCCGCGTGTCCCGCCCTGTGGAGGAGAAGCTACGCCGACGGAAACCGCGTCGCCAGGATGCGCGCAGCCGCGTCAACGTCCCCCGCCACCACCGCACCCGGGCTCGTGATCCGCTCCACAGCCTTCCGCGGCCACAGCACTTCCACCCCCGAGATGGTGAAGTTGCCGCCCAACAGCGGCCAGTCCGCTTCCACGAAGCACATCATCCCGAAGCTCGCGACCTCGCCAAGCC
>JALYHS010000083.1 GCA_030776385.1 Actinomycetota bacterium | reverse complement strand
CAATCACGAAGCCCACCACCACGCCGACGACCCAGCTGACGGCCGCGATGCGCAGCGTGAACAGGGAGGCCTGCAGCACGGCTGCCCAGAGCGACGTGGATTCGGCCGCCGAGGTGACCGGATCGAGCGCCCTCTGCAGCATCGTGGCCAGGTGCGGCATGGCGGCGTCGCTGGTCCGTGGCAGCACGGTGATCGTGCCGATCTTGATCCCCGTTGCCGGGGCGAGCGCCTTGTAGGCCTCCCAGAGCAGTCCGAGCAGCACGACGCCGGCGATGCCGAGGAGGGCCGCACGAAGTCGTCTCATGCGGCCTATGCCTTCGCCGTCTCGGTCTTCTTGGCGACCACAGCATCACTCAGGGCCGGGATGACGGTCTCGCCGTACACCCGGAGGGTCTCCTCCTTATTGTCGTGCTGGAGGTAGCCCGCGAACTGGTCGACACCGATCGACTTCAGCTCCTCGAGCTTCTCGATGTGCTGCGAGGAGTTCCCGAGCAGGCAGAAGCGGTCGACGATCTCGTCGGGTACGAAGTCGACGTGATCGTTGCCCGCCTTGCCGTGCGAGTTGTAGTCGTAGCCGCTTCGCTTCTCGATGTAGTCGGTCAGGGCCCTGGGAACCGCGTTCTCGCTGGTCGAGCCTGTCGAGACCCCGTACTTGGCGACGATGTCGGCGACGTGATTGCCGACCATCCCCCCGAACCAGCGGCACTGGTTGCGCATGTGCTCCCAGTCGTCCCCGATGTAGAACGGCGCCGCCACGCAGAGGGTGATGGAGTCGGGGTCGCGGCCGGCCGCCTCCGCCGAGTCACGGACGGTCTTGATCATCCACTTCGCGATGTCGACGTCGGCGAGCTGCAGGATGAACCCGTCGCCCACCTCGCCGGTCAGTTTGAGGGCGAGAGGGCCGTAGGCGGCAACCCAGACCTCGAGCTCGCTGCCGATGCTCCACGGGAAGCGGAGGTTCGCCCCGTTGTACTCGACCTCGCGGCTGTTGCCGAGCTCGCGAATGACGTGGATCGCCTCGCGCAGCTCCTTCAACGTCGTCGGCTTGCCGTTGGTGACCCGCACCGCCGAGTCGCCGCGCCCGATGCCGACCACGGTGCGGTTGCCGTACATCTCGTTGAGGGTCGCGAACACGGAGGCCGTGACCGTCCAGTCGCGGGTCGCCGGGTTGGTGACGAAGGGGCCGACCTTCACCCGT
Source organism: Actinomycetota bacterium (assembly GCA_030776385.1). GTDB lineage: Bacteria > Actinomycetota > Actinomycetes > Actinomycetales > Microbacteriaceae > Lysinimonas. The sequence continues at coordinate 5,617 of JALYHS010000083.1, read as the reverse complement.
CGCGTCTCCGCAAGAATCTGGCTGTAGATCACGTACGGCTCCTGCCAGAGCAGGTGGCTGTCGAAGGTCCACACGTGCGAGAAGCCGTGCTGCTCCGCCAGCTTGGCGAGCGCGATCGTGCGCGACGCGGGCGGGTTGGTCTGGAGTACTGCTCCGAAATCCATCAGGCGAGATCCATTCCGGGCGTGTTCGGACAATGCGGGCGAGCGCGGACGCCCGGTTTCGCCCAATTCGCCCGGTTTGAGAGGTGCAGGTAAGGGGCCATCAGATCAGGTACTGCGACAGGCCGCGCTTCACGAAACGGCCGTCGCCCTTGGCGCCGAGGTACTGGCCGCCGTCGATGACGACTTTGCCGCGGCTGAGCACGGTGTCGACGTGGCCGTCGATCTCGAAACCCTCCCAGGCGGAGTGGTCCATGTTCATGTGGTGGGTCTCTTTCGAGATCGTGGTGTGGCCGTTCGGGTCGTAGATCACGACATCCCCATCGGCCCCGGGCGCTATGACTCCCTTCTTGCCGTACATGCCGAACATGCGGGCCGGGGTGGTGCTGGTGAGCTCGACCCAGCGCTCCAGCGTCAACTTGCCGGTGACGACACCCTGGTACATGAGGTCCATGCGGTGCTCGAGGGAGCCGATCCCATTCGGGATCTTGCGGAAGTCGCCCACACCCAGATCCTTCTGGCCCTTCATGCAGAACGGGCAGTGGTCGGTGCTGACCATCTGCAGGTCGTTGGTGCGCAGCGCCTGCCACATGTGGTCCTGGTGGCCCTCCTCGCGGGAGCGCAACGGCGTCGAACAGACCCACTTGGCGCCCTCGAAACTGCCCCACTCGTCGCTCGTGGCCCCGAGCTGCTCCTCGAGCGAGAGATACAGGTACTGCGGGCAGGTCTCGCCGAACACGTTCTGGCCCTTGTCGCGAGCCCAGGCCAGCTGCTCGACGGCCTGCTTCGCGCTGACGTGCACCACGTAGAGCGGAGCGCCGGTCAGGTTGGCGAGCATGATCGCGCGGTGCGTCGCCTCCTCCTCCATCTGCCAGGCGCGAGCGATGCCGTGGTAATACGGCGTGACCTTGCCGGCCGCGACCAGCTGCTCCGCGAGCACATCGATGGCGGGACCGTTCTCGGCGTGCATCATCGTGAGCAACCCGAGATCGGCGGCCTTCTGCATTGCGCGCACGATCTGGCCGTCATCCGAGTAGAAGACGCCCGGGTACGCCATGAACATCTTGTAACTCGTGATGCCCTCGTCGACGAAGCCGGACATCGCCTTCAGCGACTCCTCGTCGACGCCGCCCATGATCTGGTGGAAGCCGTAGTCGATGGCGCAGTTGCCCTCGGCCTTGGCGTGCCACTTCGCGAGGCCGTCCTGGATGCGAGTCCCGGTGGTCTGCACGGCGAAATCGATCACCGTGGTCGTGCCGCCCCAGGCGGCGGCCCGCGTGCCGGTCTCGAAGGTGTCCGAGGCTTCGGTGCCGCCGAACGGGAGCTCGAAGTGGGTGTGCGCGTCGATCCCGCCCGGGATGACGTACTTGCCGGTCGCGTCGATGACCGTGTCGACCGACTCCGACAGTTCTGTGCCGAGCAGCACAGAACCCGGCGCGAGAACGCCGACGATCTTCTCGCCGTCGATGAGCACGTCGGCAGGCGTGCGACCGGTCGCCGACACCACGGTGCCGCCGGTGATGAGGGTTGTCGCCATGAGTTCCTCCTGATTCGGTGATCGAGCCTGTCTGGTGATCGAGCCCGTCGAGATCCGGTGGCAGATCTCGACAAGCTCGATCAGCGGTTTGGCTCGATCAGCGGTTTGGCTCGATCAGCGTTGCGTTACGGCTTCGGAATGCTCGTGTACGACTCAGGGCGACGGTCGCGGTAGAACTGCCAGTCGTCGCGCATCTGCTGCACCATGTCGAGATCCAGGTCGCGGATGAGGATTTCCTCGTGCTCGCCCGATCCACGCTCCCCCACGAAGTTGCCCCGTGGGTCGATCACCTGGCTGGTCCCGTAGAAGTCGACGGCGAGTTCGCCGTACTCGTTGTCCTCGCGGCCGACGCGGTTGGGCTGCAGCACGAAGTACCCGTTCGCGACCGCGGCCGCCGGCCCTTCGACCTCCCAGAGACGGTTCGACAGCCCGGGCTTCGTGGCGTTCGGGTTGAAGACCATGTGGGCGCCGTTCAGGCCGAGCTCGCGCCATCCCTCCGGGAAGTGCCGGTCGTAGCAGATGTAGAGGCCGACCTTGCCGACCGCGGTGTCGAACACCGGGTAGCCGCCATTCCCGGGACGGAAGTAGAACTTCTCCCAGAAGCGGTCCAGATTCGGGATGTGGTGCTTGCGGTACTGACCGAGCACGGTGCCGTCGGCATCCACGATCACGGCGGTGTTGTAGTAGACCCCGGTGATGTCCTCCTCGTAGATCGGGAGGATGAGGACGATGCCGAGCTCTTTGGCCAGCGCCGCGAAGTGCTGCACGATCGGGCCGTCGGACGGCTCGGCGTAGCGGTAGTACTTCTTGTCCTCGGTGATGCCGAAGTACGGCCCGTAAAACAGCTCCTGGAAGCAGACGATCTGCGCGCCGTCCGCCGCGGCGTCGCGGGCGAACTGCTCGTGCTTGGCGATCATCGACTCCTTGTCACCGGTCCAGGTGGTCTGGGTGATGGCGGCTCGGACGATCGTCATATTTGTCTCCCTCAGCGATGGTGCTTTTGTTATTGTTCGCCTTGAACATTTCATCGACGTTACGGCTGGTGACGTTGGCGTAAAAATCCAGTGGCAAAGTTACGGCGGTTCGGATGAAGTCGGTAGCCCTCGCGATCGAGGAACGTTCCCCGCAGGGGATCGCCACCGGTATCGCGCGCCTGATCACCACGGGTGACCTGGCCCCCGGGGATCGGCTGCCGACCGTACGCGAGCTCGCCGTGGATCTCGGAGTCAGCCCCGCGACAGTCAGCCACGCCTGGCAGACCCTCGCCGCGGCCGGACTCATCACGAGCCGGGGACGAAGCGGAAGCTTCGTGCGCTCGGCCCCCCGCGAGTGGCTCCCCCGCCGCTACCGCGACCTCGGCGGGTCGCAGGAGGCGCGACTCGATCTGTCTCGCGGCACCCCCGATCCGGTGCTGCTCCCCGCGCTCGGGCCCGCGATGTCACGCGTTTCGGCCCGAGCCGACACCGCGAGTTACCAGCAGTTGCCCGACATCCCCGAGCTGCACGACCTCATGCGCGACAGCTGGCCTTCCCCTGTTGAATCGATCACCGTCACCAACGGCGCCCTCGATGCGATCGATCGAGTTCTGTCCACCATCGCGCGCTTCGGCGACCGGGTCGTCGTCGAGAATCCGACCTTCCCGCCCTTCATGGATCTGCTCGAACAGTACGGGCTTGAGCCGGTGCCCGTGCACCTCGACGAGCAGGGGATGATCCCGCAGGAGTTCGCTCGGGCGTTGGCTGCCGGTCCGACCATGGTCGTGCTGCAGCCGCGCGCGCAGAACCCGACGGGGGTGTCCGTCTCGCCGGCGCGGGCACACGAGTTGGCATCCCTGCTTGCTCGCAGCCGTACCGCCGAGCACGCGGTCGTGCTCGAGGACGATCACTCGGGCGCCATCAGCACCGCGCCAGATGTCACGCTCGCGACCTGGCTGCCCGAGCGCGTGCTGCACGTGCGCAGCTTTTCGAAGTCCCACGGACCCGACCTGCGGATCGGGGCGCTGGGGGGACCGCGCGCCCTCGTCGACCGCGTGGTCGCACGCCGTCTGCTCGGCCCTGGGTGGACCTCGCGGATGATGCAGGCGATCCTCTACGAGCTGCTGACCGATCCGGATTCCGTCGCCCAAGTTGATGCCGCACGCGAGATCTACCGACACAGGCAGCAGGAACTTGCGGTCGCGGTCCAGGCCGGGGGCGCGAGCCTGCGGGTGGGCGATGGGATCAACGCGTGGCTGCGCGTCGACGACGAGCGTTCGGCCATGGTGCAGCTGGCGGCGGCCGGGATCCGTGTGGCGCCGGGAGCCCCATTCCAGCTCGGTGAGCCGGGTGGATTCGTGCGCGTGACGGTCGGCATGGTGCGCGATGACGTCGCGGCTGTGGGGGCGGCGCTGGCAGCGGCGGCCGTCGCGTAGGTCGCCTCGGCTTCGACCCGTCGCACGGATCAGGATGACTCACCGCTGACTCGCGCGGATCAGGACGCGTGTACAGCGTGGCGAGCCTCGCGTCCTGAATCCGGTGACAGCTCGAGCCGCATAGGGTTTTAGGCATGAAGGTGGTCGTGCTCGCCGGCGGCGTCGGCGGTTCCCGGTTCCTGAGCGGGATGCGGGCGCAGCTTCGCACACGTCATCCGGATGGCGCGGGCGGCACCACCGCGGAGCTGACCGCGATCGTCAACACAGCCGACGACCTCTGGCTGGCCGGGCTGCGGATCACCCCCGACCTTGACACGATCCTCTACACGCTTGCGGGCATCAACGACGCGCAGCGCGGCTGGGGCCGCGTCGGCGAGAGCGAGCGCGTCTCGGGCGAACTCGCGGCGTGGGGCATCGGGCATCCCTGGTTCACGCTCGGCGATCTGGATCTCTCGGCGTCCATCGCGCGCACCTCCTGGTTGCACGAGGGCGTCCCGCTTCACCAGGTGGTGCAGCGCCTGCAGGCGCGTTGGCCGATCGGGGTGCGACTGCTGCCCGCCACCGACGACGAAGCGGAGACGCACGTGCTCGTCGACGACCCGGACCAGCCGGGGTCGAGGCTTTCGCTCCACTTCCAGGAGTGGTGGACGCGCTACCGCGCTTCTCTGCCCGCTCTCCGATTCGAGCAGTGGGGACTGGCGGCTGCGCGGCCAGCACCCGGAGTGCTCGACGCCGTGGCGGCCGCCGATGTGATCGTGTTCGCACCCTCGAACCCGGTGGTGTCGATCGGGACGATCCTGGCGATCCCCGGCCTGCGCGATGCACTGCGAGCGGCACCTGCGCCCGTGGTGGGGGTCTCTCCGATCATCGGGGGCGCCGTGGTGCGCGGCATGGCAGACGCCTGTCTCACGGCGATCGGGGTCGCCACGGATGCTGGGGCGGTGGCTCGGCACTACGGGGTGCGGGACGGCGGCGTGCCGGACGGCGGCGTGCTCGACGGGTGGCTGCTCGACGAGGTCGATGCGGGTACCGCCGAAGCACTCACCGCGGAAGGCATCGAGACCCGCGCGATCCCGCTCTGGATGCGCGACGAGACGTCAAGCGCGGCGATTGCGGCCGCGGCTCTCGAGCTCGGGCAGCAGCTCGCGCGAGACGACGACTGAACTCGCCTACGGGAGCTTGGGGGTGGCCAGAGGGACTGTCTCGTGTCTGGTGGCCCGGACGATGAGGGCAGCGGACGTCGCGGGGCCGAGCCCAAGTGAGCTGGCGACCTCGAGCTGCTCGATCGTGTCGACGTCGGCGGTGAGCGTGCTGGCGACCGGAAGCTCCAGCCGAACCAGTCCGAGCGCGCGATGGGCCGCCGCCGAACCCGGTCCGAAGGCGGTGAGCAGCGGTATCCCCGCGGCGACGGTGACGAGGGTGGTGCCGGTCGACTCGCGGTCGGCGACGAACGCGCGCGGATGGGGAGCCGCGAGGGAGAGTGCGGCGGCAAGATCTTCGGGACGGAGC
>JALYHS010000082.1 GCA_030776385.1 Actinomycetota bacterium | reverse complement strand
GCTCCACGACGTGACACTGCGCCGAAACGCGATAGCTGGGCGCCGCGCGAGGGCGCTCCCCGTCGTGACGGTGCTCCCGCACGTGACGGGGCCGCTCCTCGTCGTGACGGGGCTCCACGACGCGATGGCGCGCCACATCGAGGTGGAAGTGCGCCTGTGCGCAGTGGAGCGCCGGCTCCGAGAGGTGCTCCCGCTTGGAGTGGGGCTCCCGCTCGGAGTGGGGCTCCCGCTCGCGGCGGCGGGCCGGTGCGGTCCGGACGCCCGCCTGCCGGCGACGACCGACGTCCTCCGCGTGACGACGATTCGGCTCCCCGACACGACGATCCGATCATTCCGGAGGAGGTCGAAGCGAAGCAGCTCGACAAGGTCGCCCGCGGAGAACTGAGGACCCTGAGCAAGGACAACGCCGACTGGGTGGCGCGCCACTTGATCATGGCAGGCAAGCTCATCGAGGAGGATCCGGCGCTCGCTCACAGGCACGCGCTGGCGGCCGGTCGGCGAGCCGGTCGAATCGGCGTCGTCCGCGAGACGGTCGCGATCACCGCGTACGCGAATGAAGACTTCGCGCTCGCACTCCGAGAACTTCGCACCTATCGGCGGCTCACCGGCCGCAATGATCAGTTGCCGCTGATGGTGGACAGCGAGCGAGGAGTCGGTCGCCCCGATCGCGCGCTCGAACTCGGGCGATCCGTTTCGAAAACCGAGCTCGACGTGGCGGTGCAGGTCGAATTGGCCATCGCGATGTCAGGAGCCCGACTCGATCTGGAGCAGACCGAGGCCGCATTGACCGAGCTGCAGATCCCGCAGCTGGACCCGGAGCGGGCATTCGCGTGGAGCCCTGCGCTGTTCGACGCATACGCGACCGTGCTGGAGGAGCTCGGTCACGAGGAGGAGGCCGAGCAGTGGTGGCAGCGTTCCGACCGAGCGACTCTCGCACTCGAGCAGGCTGCGATCCCCGAGGGGGAGGACACCGTCGAGATCATCGAGGAGCTGGGCGAGCAGCCCGTCGCCGACGTGGCCGATGGCGCCGCGGCATCCACGGACAGTGATGAAGGTTCGGATGTCGCGCCGGTCTGATTCGGGCCCGACACCGCTCGACGGGGTCGATGTTCTGCTCGCCGATCTGGACGGCGTCGTGTACACAGGGCAGAACGCGCTGCCGTATGCCGTTGAGAGCATCAATCGTGCGCAGCAGAGCATGCGAGTCGGATATCTGACCAACAACGCCTCGCGCACCGACGCCACTGTGGCGACGCACCTCACCGAACTCGGTCTGACGGTCGCTCCTGAAGATGTGGTTACCTCGCCTCAAGCCGCCATGGTTCTGCTCGCCAATCTGGTTCCCGCCGGATCCACGATCCTGGTGGTCGGGGGTGACGGGCTCGTCGCCGAGTTGCGGAAAGCCGGATTCCAGGTCACACGCTCGGCCGAGGATTCGCCGGCTGCGGTTGTTCAAGGATTCGCGCCCGAGGTGGGGTGGACTCAACTCGCCGAAGCGGGCTTCGCGCTGCAGTCGCGGCCGGGCATCGACGACATCCCGTGGGTCGCGACGAACACCGACTGGACCATTCCGCAGGCCCGAGGCATCGCGCCGGGCAACGGGACGCTGGTGTCCGCGGTGCACACGGCGATCGGGCGCCTCCCGGTCGTCGCGGGTAAGCCGGAACGGGCCATCTTCGACGCGGCCGTCGCACGTTTCCAGGCTGTCACGCCCCTGTTCATCGGGGATCGTCTGGACACCGACATCCTCGGCGCGAACCGTGCCGGGATGCCTTCTGCGCTCGTCATGACGGGGATCGATCGTGCAAAGCAGGTGCTAGCCGCGCCGGTCGACTCCCGTCCGAGCTACCTGCTTGGCGATCTCCGCGAGTTGTTCGAGCCGTACCCGGCAGCTAACACCCGCACCGAGAAGCTGTCGGGCGACACCCTTGTGACCGTGGCGGAGGCGGTGGTGCGCATCCGAGGCAACACGGTGCGGATCGAGCGGCAGGGTTCGAACTCGATCGATCTGCTTCGCGCGGGCGCCGCGGCCATTTGGGGAACCGGGACGGCAATCTACGCGCTCGATGTCGATCCCGGCCTCTATTCTGAGGCGTGATGGACGAGCCGACAGGGAACGACGAGGCCGAAGGCGTCTCGCGCGATGAGGAGCCCAGCGCGCTGCTGACACGGCTCCGCGTGATCGAGGATCAGCCGCTGGACCGGCGGGCCGAGGCGCTCGCGCAGTTGCACGATGAGCTGCGTGCGCAGCTCGAATCCGGAGACGCAGCGCGACCGCATGCCTGACGCGGCATCTCCTGCAGCATCCGACGCCGACGCCGACCCCGACGCAGGCGACGGCCCGGCACGGCTCGATGCCGAGCTGGTGCGTCGTGGACTCGCGCGCTCCCGTGCCC
>JALYHS010000081.1 GCA_030776385.1 Actinomycetota bacterium | reverse complement strand
TCGCGGTGGCGCCGAGATCGAGTTCGAGGCCGGCCGGCACCGTGAGTCGACCGCCGTCGATGGTGACGTATTTCCAGCCGGGTCGGTCGGTGGCCACGGCACGCACGGGCCCGTCCTCGTCGAGGATCAGCCGGATGTCGCGGTCGTAGCCGATCGCGCTCATGGCGCGGCCGAGCGTCGGATCGACGGCTCCCTCGGTCAGATTGGCCGCCAGAAGCGCCGCACGGATGAGCGCGGCCAGGGTGTCGCCGACCAGGGCTCCCGAGGGGAACTCGGCGGCGAGGCGCACCACCTCGGAGTCGGCGCGGAAGCGGCTGCTCGCCTCCTCAACGGCGCGGGTCTCCCTGTCGACGATCGCGCGGGCGGCATCGAGCTCTGCGGGGTCGGTGACAACCAGTCGTGCCGAGGTGCTCCACAGCGACCAGTCGACCGCGGCCGTCGCTCCGTCATGAGCCGTTCGAGGTGCCATGGCTGTTTCCTCCTTGACCTGATTGGCCGGGGTTGATGAAACCGTTGGAGCCGCCGACCCCTCCGTCGTCGCCGTGAAGCTGTCCGCCATCCCCACCCTGCACGGTGGTGGTCCCGCTGGACGCTGCTGCTGCGGAGGTTCCCGCCCAGACGGAGAGCCCGATGATCGACGCGAGAGCGGCACCGGCCACTCCGAGTACCGTGGTGAATCGTCGGGCGCCCTGCGCTCCGGATTCCCGGATGTTCATGGCGATTCCTTTCCTCGGTGATGGTCCCGAGTCTGACGGGAGCCCGTCCGCCCTTCCTATGAGAAAAGTCGGAGCCTCCTGTGCAGGTCCGTTGTGAGATGTGGAATCTCACATCTGGTGCAAGCGGGGAAGGTCAGGAGCCGGTCGAGGTGGCGTTGCTCGACGAGCCGGTGCCCGCAGAGACGCTCGTGGACGTGGACGAAGACGTGGATGAGGAACCGGATGAGGCGCTCGAGCTGGTCGAACCGGAGGCAGTGCTGGTGCCCGTGGAGGCGCCCGTGGCGATGACGACACCGAGCGTTCCGGCCCCGGCTATGCCGAGGGCGGCGAGGATCGAGGTGATGCGGCGAGCACTGAGGCGGCCTGCGTCGCGGATGTTCATTGGGGGTCCTGTCGTCCGTCTGTGCGGCCAGCCTGGGCGACCCGGCTTGGTGATTCCTATGGACTGGCCATGAGCATCCGGAGCCTCGTCACGGGCGCGTAGGCTCGAACTCATGACAGTCCCCACCCTTACCCTCAACGACGGACAGACCATCCCCCAGCTCGGATTCGGGGTGTTCAAAGTCGATCCCGACGAGACCGAGCGCATCGTGAGCGACGCGCTCGAGGTCGGCTACCGGCACATCGACACCGCGGCCGTCTACGGCAACGAGGTCGGGGTCGGCAATGCGATCGCCAAGTCCGGCATACCGCGCGACGAGCTGTTCATCACCACGAAGCTGTGGAACTCCGACCATGGCACGCAGTCCGCCGTCGACGCGATGGACCTCAGCCTCGCGAAGCTCCAACTCGAGAGCGTCAACCTGTACCTGATCCACTGGCCTCGTGCCGACCTCGACCTCTACGTCGACACCTGGACCACCATGGAGCAGCTGAAGGCCGACGGCAAGACCACGTCGATCGGCGTCTCCAACTTCCACGTGCCGCACCTCGAGCGCCTCGCCGCCGAGACCGGAACGGTGCCCGCCGTTGACCAGCTCGAGCTGCATCCCGCCTTCGGCCAGCGGGAGCTGCGGGCCTATGGCGAAGAGCACGGCATCGCGATCGAGGCGTGGGGTCCCCTCGGCCAGGGCAAGTACCCGCTGTTCGAGATGGCCCCTGTCGCGGATGCCGCGGCGGCCCACGATGTCAGCCCGGCCCAGGTGGTGGTGCGATGGCACCTCCAGCACGGCTTGATCGTGTTCCCGAAGTCCAACTCGCGCGAGCGGATGGCACAGAACTTCGACGTGTTCGGCTTCGAGCTGACTGCCGACGAGCTCGCCGCGATCGACACGCTGGACCAGGGCATGCGGGTCGGGGCCAACCCCGACGAGGCTCGGTTCTAGCCGGCTCGCTGATTGAGCTCGTCGAAATCAGGGGGGGGTCTCGACAGGCTCGACCAGCGTGCCGCTGATTGAGCTCGTCGAAATCGGGGGGGGTCTCGACAGGCTCGACCAGCGCGGGGGCTCGACCGGCGAGGGTTAGAGCTCGACGCGTTGCCCACGCGGCGTGTCGACAAGCAGTCCGCTGATCCCGGATACCGCGAAGGCGTTCTCCAGGTCGGTGCGGCTCTCGCTGAAGTGCTGCCAGTCCTCGACGTGGAGAGCGACCACCTGCGGGCCGCCCAGCAGCGCGGCTGCGGCCGCGGCATCCGGTGATGTCAGGGTGAGGGCGGCGTCGATCTCGGGAACCCGGGCGGCACCGGCGAAGAGCAGGGCGATGTCGATCTGCGGAAAGCGGCTGGCGATCTGCTCGACAAGCGCGAGCGAGGCGTTGTCGCCGCTGACGTACACGGTCGGCTCGCCCGGCTTTTCGAGCACGAAACCGACGACCGGACCTACGAGCGGCAGCGAGCCAGGGGGCCCGTGCAGGGCGGGCACGATGGTGACCGTCGCGTCATCGATGCGCTGCTGTTCCCAATCGTCGAAGCCGACGACCGAGCCACCCCACAGCTCGGAGGCGGCCGCGTGAGTGCTGAGCGTGAGCGGTCCCTGGGCGATGAGCTCCAGGCCCTCCCAGTCGAGGTTGTCCTTGTGGCCGTGGTGCGACAGGAGCACCAGATCGACGGGGCCGATCGCCTCGCGCGTGAGCGCAGGGCCAGCCGTTTTGACCAGCGTCGTCTCGTCCGGATCGGAGTAGCTCCGCGGCGGATCGAAGGTCGGATCGGTGATGATCCTCAGCCCCGCCCATTCCAGAAGCGCGGTCGGTCCACCCAGGTACGTCACGGCCGTCGTCGACATACCCTGACCCTATGACGAACCGGCTGTCTGATGCTGTGAGCCCCTACCTGCGAGCCCACGCCGACAATCCGGTCAGCTGGTGGCCGTGGGGCGATGAGGCCTTCGCAGAGGCAGAGCGCCGCGACCTGCCGGTGTTCATCTCCATCGGATACGCCACCTGCCACTGGTGTCACGTGATGGCGCGCGAGAGCTTCTCCGACCGGGCGCTGGCCGAGTTTCTGAATGACAACTTCGTCGCCATCAAGGTGGATCGGGAGGAGCATCCCGAGGTGGATGCCGCGTACCTGGCCGCCGCCAGTGCGTTCACCGGCAACCTGGGCTGGCCGCTGTCGGTGTTCACGACTCCGAAGGGTGCTGCGTTCTTCGCGGGGACCTACTACCCGCCGCGGCCGGTGGGGGAGACCCCGTCGTTCCGCATGGTGCTGGAGGCGATCCTGGATGCCTGGGGGCAGCGTCGCGAGGAGGTTGAGGAGGCGTCGGCCTCGGTGCTCCAGGAGCTCGCGCAGAGCCGCCGCGAGGTGCCGTCCGTGCTGCCGAGTGCCGCCGAGCTCGACGCGGCGGTCGCGCAACTCGCGCGCTTCGAGGACCCGGAGTTTGGAGGCCTCGGGCGCGGCTCGAAGTTCCCCAACGCGCCGGTGCTGGCGTTCCTCACCGAACGGGGGGAGGCCGATAACGACGACGCTGCGCGGTTCGCCGCCCGCATGCTCGACACGATGACGAGCTCGCCGCTGCGGGATCCGGTCGAGGGCGGCTTCTTCCGGTACGCGGTACAGCGCGACTGGAGCGAACCGCACTACGAGCGGATGCTCAGTGACAACGCGCAGCTGCTCGCGCGATACACGGCGCGCGGTCCGCTCGCGGTGACGACGGCGGCGGGGATCGCCGGCTTCCTGCTGGACGTGCTGCGGCTGCCCTCGGGGTCGCCGGCGTCGGGCGCGTTCGCTTCCGCGCAGGACAGTGAGAGCCCGATCGACGGGGTCCGAAGCGAGGGCGGCTACTACGCACTGGATGCTGCGGGGCGAGCCGGGCAGCCGCGGCCCGCGCTCGACGCGAAAGTGCTCACCGGGTTGAACGGGATGGCGATCGGCGCGCTCGCCTCGGCCGGTGCCCGGTTCGGGCGTGCGGAGTGGATCGAGGGCGCACGTGACGCGGTGCATGCCGTTCTCGGCATGCATCTCGCCCAGGGACCCGACGGGCCGATCGCCCGTGCCTCGCTCGATGGCCGACTGTCGGATGCTGTGGCCACCCTCGAGGACATCGGCGGCCTGGCCGGCGGCCTGCTCCGCCTCGCGCTCGCGAGCGGCGAGGTGCGTTTCGCCTCGATCGCCCGCACGCTCATCGAGCGCTGCCGAGACGCCGCGGACAGCATCTCGGCTCCGGGCGGGATCGACCCCGTGCTGGCACGCCGGGGACTCGCGGTCGCACCGGACCTCGATGACGGAGCCACGCCATCCGGACCCGCTCTGCTCGCCGACGCGGCCCTGCTGCTC
>JALYHS010000080.1 GCA_030776385.1 Actinomycetota bacterium | reverse complement strand
GTGTGGCCGCGACAACCTCGGACGGGCTGGGGTTCACGGGGCGCGGCGAGGGGCTCTCGGCGCTGGCGACGGCGCTACTCTCGTCGTAAAAACCCCGCGGCATCGGGGATCGGTAGACTCTGGCGGTGACCGTCCGCCTCTACGATTCCCGCACGCAGTCCCTGCGTGAGCTGGAATCGCTCGAGCCGGGCAAGATCGGGATGTACGTCTGCGGTCCGACCGTGCAGTCCTCGCCACACATCGGCCACCTGCGGAGCGCCCTCGCATACGATCTCTGGCGGCGCTGGCTGTCGACGCGCGGCTACGCCGTGACCTTCGTGCGCAACGTCACCGACATCGACGACAAGATCCTGGTGAGCGCTTCAGGACTCTGGCGAGGGGTCTCGACGGGCTCGACCAGCGACCGTTCGAACGGCGAGGTCTCGACAGGCTCGACCAGCGAGGGCTCGACCGGCGAAGAGTGGTGGGCGCTTGCCTATCGCGTCGAGCTCGAGTTCACCGCCGGCTACTCGGCCATCGGCATCCTTCCCCCCAGCTACGAGCCTCGCGCCACCGGAAACATCCCCCAGATGCTGGAGCTCATCGTCGCGCTCATCGAGCGCGGCCACGCCTACGTCGCCGACGACAGCTCGGGCGATGTCTATTTCGACGTGAAGACCTGGCCGGCCTATGGCGAGCTCACCCACCAGAAGCTCGACGACATGGCGGACTCCGGGGATGCCGAGAGCCGCGGCAAGCGGGACCCCCGCGACTTCGCGCTGTGGAAGGGTTCCAAGCCGTCCGAGCCGGAGTCCGCGGGCTGGGCCTCCCCGTGGGGTGCAGGCCGCCCCGGCTGGCACATCGAGTGCTCGGCGATGTCGAAGCGCTACCTCGGTCCGGCCTTCGACATCCACGGCGGGGGACTCGACCTGCGGTTCCCGCACCACGAGAACGAGCTCGCCCAGTCGGGCGCGGCCGGCGATGCATTCGCGAGCTACTGGGTGCACAACGGACTCGTCAACATCGAGGGCCAGAAGATGTCGAAGTCGCTCGGTAACTCGGTGTACGCGGCCGAGCTGCTCGCGCTCGCCCGTCCGGTCGTGGTGCGCTACTACCTGGCGAGCGCGCACTACCGCTCGACCATGGACTACTCGCGGGGGGCGCTCATCGAGGCGGAGTCCGCCTTCGGACGCATCGAAGGATTTCTGGATCGCGCTGGTCGTACGCTCGCGGGACGGCACTTCGCGAACGTCGGCGCACCCATCGTTCCCGAGCTGTTCGGCGCCGCCCTGGACGACGACCTCGGCGTGCCGCAGGCGCTCGCCGTGCTGCACGACAGCGTGCGCGCAGGCAACACCGCGCTCGACGACGGCGACCTGGAGACCGCGGCGCGCCTGCGCGAGGAGGTCATTGCGATGACCGAAGTGCTGGGTGTCAACCCGCACTCGCCCAACTGGGCGGTGCATCAGGATGGCGCCGCCTCCGCCGCGCTCGACGCTCTCGTCCAGCGCCTGATCGACGACAGGGCGCGGGCCCGGTCCACCAAAGATTTCGCGGCGGCCGACCGCATCCGCGAAGAACTCACCGCCGCAGGAATCGTGCTCGAAGACGCGCCGAGCGTCGGCGGCACCTCCGCGACCCATTGGAGCATCGCATGACAAAGCCAGGACGACCCGGAGCAGCGGGCAAGCCGAAGAAGAAGGGCCCGAGCATCGGCACCGGCGGTCACAATCGTCGCGCCCTCGAGGGCAAGGGCCCGACCCCGAAGGCGGAGGATCGCAGCTGGCACGTGGCGGGCAAGCGCAAGGCCGCGAACGAGCGACTGGAGGCCGCGCGCGAGAAGCATGGCGGCTCAAGCCTCGCGAAAGGCGGTCGGCTCGGCGCTGGTGGGGCGGGGGCCCCGCGCCGTCCGCAGCGTCCGAAGACCGACGACAGCGAGATCGTCACCGGCCGCAACTCGGTCGTCGAGGCCCTGCGCGCCAAGATTCCCGCATCCACTCTCTATATCGCCTCGCGCATCGAGATGGATGACCGGGTCAAGGAGTCCCTGTCGCTCGCCACGAAGCGCGGACTCAACGTGCTCGAGGTGATGCGCCCGGAGCTCGACCGCCTGAGCGGCCCCGATGCCGTGCACCAGGGCATCGCGCTGAAGGTCCCCGCGTACGAGTACGCGCATCCGCTCGAACTGCTCGACAAGGTCCTGTCCGAGGGCGGTACCCCGCTGTTCGTCGCGCTCGATGGAATCACGGACCCCCGCAACCTCGGCGCGATCGTCCGCTCGGCGGGCGCGTTCGGCGCGCAGGGCATCATCGTGCCGCAGCGTCGCACCGTCGGGATGACCGCCTCCGCTTGGAAGACCTCGGCCGGCGCCGCGGCGCGGATTCCGGTCGCGATGGCGGGCAACCTCACCACCACCCTCAAGGAGCTGAAGGCGCGCGGCGTCTTCGTGCTCGGTTTGGACGGCGGCGGCAGCGTCTCGCTCCCGGGCCTCGACCTGGCGAAGCAGCCGCTCGTGCTCGTCGTTGGTAACGAGGGCAAGGGCCTGTCGCGCCTCGTGACCGAGACCTGCGACGCGGTCGTGTCGATCCCGATCGAGGCGGCCACCGAGTCGCTCAACGCGGGGATCGCGGTCAGTGTGGCGCTGTACGAGATCTCGAAGCTGCGCGCGGAGAAG
>JALYHS010000079.1 GCA_030776385.1 Actinomycetota bacterium | reverse complement strand
CCCGTGCCCCCGCAACGCGGATGACACGGAATCCCGCCAACCGGGCCCTGATCGAGAAGTCGAGGCCGGCATCCGCTCCGGGAAGTCCGGGGTCGAAGCCGCCGAGACGTTCCCACAGTTCGCGACGCACGAGCATCCCCGACCCGGTGACGCCCAGGACATCTCCGTCGAGGTCGTGCTGCGCCTGGTCGAGCTCGTCCTCGACCAGTTTCACGGTCGAGCCGAGCGTCGACAGGCTCTCGCCATACGAGTGGATCAGCGCGCGGTCATCGGGATCGACCACCTTCGGGCCTGCGATCGCGACCGAGGGCGCGATCTCGACCGCCGCCAGCAACTGCTCCAGGGCATCCTTCTCGGGTGCGGTGTCGGCGCTGAGTACCCACAGCCAATCGTCCGCCGACTCGCCGGGGGCCGCCTGACGCAGTCCGAAGCTGACCGCCTCGCCGAGCGGGAGGTTCGGCGCCAAAACGTACTGCGTCGGTGAAGCCGTCGCGAGCTTCTCGGCGCTGTGATCCGTCGAGGAGCAGTCGACGAACACCCGCTCGTCCGGCCGTCGCGTCTGGGTCTCGATCGCCTGGAGGGTGCGGTCGAGCCAGGGTTCCCCGTTGCGCACGACGAGGATCGCGGTCACTCGCGGCTGCATCGTTCCGAGGCTAGGCGCGGGTCACCGACAGGCGCGGAGGGACACGCTGGACGCCGAAACTCGCAGAAACTCGCAGAAACGAACGGGCTATGCGATGCGAGAGCGACGCAGCCGGCGACGTTCGCGCTCCGAAAGGCCGCCCCAGATGCCGAACCGCTCGTCGTTCTGCAGCGCATACTCGAGGCACTGGGCCTTGACCTCGCATGTGGTGCAGATCTTTTTGGCGTCGCGCGTCGATCCGCCCTTCTCCGGGAAGAATGCCTCGGGATCCGTCTGCGCGCACAGCGAGTCGGTCTGCCAGGCAAGAGGGTTGTCGAGCTCGGTGTCGAGCGGGCGCGCATCGGGGCGCAGGCCGGGTACGCCGAGGCGAACCGGGTCGACGAACCAGTCGCCAGGTACTGACGGGCGGTAGTCGTTCCGCGTCATGTCCGCGCTCCTTTGTGGACCAGTGGTCCGCTTGCACCTTCACCGCCTCATCCCCCGATGAAACGCCGTGCTTGGAGGTAATTACACCGGTGTAGTTAGTCCCACGTCAAGTCGAGGATGTTAAATCTTCGACACATTCACTCGGCGTCCGTCGAACCCCCGGCTTTCCGGGCCTCCCAGGCGCTTGCGACCATCTCGTCGAGGGTGTGGCGCATGCGCCAGTCGAGGTCGCGCGCCGCCAATTCGCCACTCGCCACGATGCGGGGCGGGTCCCCCGGGCGACGGGCCGCAATCGTCGGTGTGAAGTCGATCCCGGTCACCCGGGCGATCGCCGACATGATCTGCGCGACCGACACGCCGTCGCCGCTGCCCAGGTTGTATGCGGGATCGATCGGCTCACCAGCATCCAGTCGTCTGGCCGCCGCGACGTGCGAGACAGCCAGATCCGCGACGTGGATGTAATCGCGCACATTCGTGCCGTCCGGCGTCGGGTAGTCGTCGCCGTTGATCTGAGGCGTGCGCCCATCGACGAGCGCGTCGAACACCAGCGGGAACAGGTTGTGCGGGCTGGTGTCGTAGACGGCGGGGTCGCCGGATCCGACGACGTTGAAGTAGCGCAGCGAGGTGTGCCGCAGTCCGACGGCGACGCCCTGGTCGCGCAGCAGCCACTCGCCGATCAGCTTCGACTCGCCGTAAGGCGACTGGGGGCTCTTGGGGGTGTCTTCGGTAACCAGGTCGACGTCCGGCATCCCGAAGACGGCGGCGCTCGACGAGAACACGATGCGGTCGACGCCGCGCTCCTGCATGGCTCCGAGCAGCACGGCGGTCCCCGTCACGTTCTGCTCGTATGTGTGCAGCGGGCGCTGCACCGAGACCCCCGCGTACTTGAAGCCGGCCACGTGGATGACGCCCGTGATGTCGTGATCCTCGAGGGTCCTCATCACGAGCCCGCCGTCCAGGATGCTGCCGCGCACGAACGGGACGCCGTCGGGCACGAACTTCCGAAACCCGCTCGAGAGATCGTCGAGCACGGCAGCGCGGAGTCCGGAGTCGAGCAGGGCCCGCACCACGTGCGCGCCGATATAGCCGGCGCCGCCGGTCACCAACCAGGTCATGCCTCGAATCTACTTGTCTGCGTCTTGGCAGTATTTCTATGTTTGACCAATGACAGCCAAAGCTGGCATGATCGATCCGTGCTGAAGAAGGTCGTTCTCGTCGCCCTCCCCGGCGTCGCCCCGTTCGAGTTCGGCGTCGTGTGCGAGGTCTTCGGCATCGACCGGAGCGACAGCGGCGGACCCGCATTCGAGTTCACCATCGCCACCGCCGAACCCGGCCCGGTGCGCACCAGCCTCGGCTA
>JALYHS010000078.1 GCA_030776385.1 Actinomycetota bacterium | reverse complement strand
CTGCCCGGCGCGCCGTCGGCACGGCGAACAGCTCCTCGTGTTCGGTCACCGCACCCGAACCGCTGGGAGCGAGCGGCGGGACGGAGAACTCGGCCTCGCCGCGCCCGACGGGGAGGTCGAGTCGGGTGGCGCTGGAACGGCGTGCCCCGGTGTTGGTCACGAGGAGCCTGCCGAACGCGCGCTCCCCCGCGACGACCCGACGCGGACTCAGTTCGATCTCGACCCGGAAGCTCGCGCGACCGATCAGGAACACGGAGGCGACGAGTAGCCCGGCCGCCAACGTCAGCCCCAGGAAGAGGAACTCCGACCAGCCGAGCAGCACGGCCACGAGAACGGATCCCAGCGCGCAGGCCAGCACGACCCATCCGAGCGGGCTCACGATCGACACGGCGGGCCCGAGCGCGCGCCGCACGGCCCCGGCGGCGAGCCGCAGGAGTCCGAGAAGCGTGCGCAGGACGGTCATGGTTGAGGTGATCTCTCCGGTCAGGCGGCGCTGCGGGTCGGCGGCAGCACCTCGACGAGGATGCGGTTCACAATCTGCTCGGCCGTCACACCCGCGAACTCCGACTCCGGGTCGACGATGATGCGGTGCGAGAGCACCGGCACGGCCAGCTCGAGCACGTCATCCGGCGTGACGAAGTTGCGGCCGCCCGCGAGCGCCCAGGTCTTCGCGGCGCGGGCGAGGGCGAGCGCGCCGCGCATGCTGACGCCGAGAGTCACATCCTTGTCGGCGCGAGTCGCCTCGACGAGACGGTTCACGTAATCCATCACCGACTCGTCAGCGTGCACCTCGGTGGCGAGCTCCGCCATCGTCGCGATGCTCGACGCGGCGATGATCGGCGTGATCCCCGACGCGCGGGCTCGGTTCGCGGCATCCATCAACAGGGCGACGGCCGTCCGGTGGTCGGGGTAGCCCAGCGAGGTCTTGATCAGGAAGCGGTCGAGTTGCGCCTCGGGCAAGGAGTACGTCCCCGACTGCTCGACCGGGTTCTGGGTCGCGATCACCATGAACGGGGAGCCGACAGGATGCCCGACCCCGTCGACCGTGACGACAGCCTCCTCCATCACCTCGAGCAGAGCGCTCTGGGTCTTGGGGCTGGCGCGGTTGATCTCGTCCGCGAGCAGGATCGACGCGAACACCGGTCCCGGATGGAACTCGAATACACCCTTGCTCTGGTCGTAGACCGAGACCCCGGTGACATCGCTCGGCAGCAGGTCGGGGGTGAACTGGATGCGCGCGGTGGTGCCGTCGATCGTGTTGGCGAGGGCCTTGGCGAGCACGGTCTTGCCGGTGCCTGGCACGTCCTCGAGCAGGATGTGGCCGTCACTGAGGAGCGCCGTCAACACCAGCCGGATGACGTGCTGTTTGCCGAGGATCGCCTGGTCGATGTTGCCGACGAGCTTCTCGAACGCCTCGGCGAACCAGGTGGCCTGTTCTGCGGTCACGGGCATGGGGTTGCTCCTTCGGTCGGGCTGGCGGAGGTCGGGCTGGCGGGGGTCGGGCTGTCCAGGGTCAACACGGCGGCGCGTCTCCCCAGCGAGTGGTGTGGGAGGCGCCGTTGTCGATCCAGGTGATCTGGGCATTGAGGTCGCCCGCGGTGCTGCGCGCGTTCCACGCTCCGGAAGCGGCGGAGCCGCTGTTCGCGCTGAAGTCGACCGTGCTCTGGAAGCCGCTGAAGGTGACGTGATGCGCGATCGAGTTGCCGACCCACGAGACGCCGAGCCGGTTGCCACCGCCGAGCGGGCCGCCGTAGCAGAGCTGGATCGAGTACGGGTTGGTCAGGGTGACCGTGTTCGACGTCTTCGAGGAGGACAGCCCCGCGCTCGTCGCCGTCACGGTGAAGCTGTAGCTGCTGCCGTATGAACCCGTGATCGTCTCGCTGCCCGACGCGGCGACCGCGTGGCTCGCGAGCCCCGTTCCCGAGATCGTGTATGTCACGGGTTCGGTGCTGGCCGCGGCACCCCAGCTGTAGGTCACCGTGCGGGTGTTGTCGTTCGAGGATGCGGTGGCGCTCGGGTTGCCCGGCTGCGGTGTCGCCGAGTTGCTCGAAGTGACCGAGGTGCTCGAGCGGCCTCCGTCGTTCTTGGCGACGATCGTGTATGTGTATGCGGTGCCAACGTGGCCGGCCATCGTCGTCGACGAGACGCCGCCGACATCCTTCTGGGTGCCATCCGAGAGGGTGATGTGGTATCCGCTGATGGTGCGCCCGTTGCCGCCCGCGGCGCCCCAGGTAAGCGTCAGGTTTCCCGAGCCGTCCGTGCTCGCGGCGATGGATGCGGAGGGCACGGGCGAGGGATCTCCGTACGGGGTGGCTGTCGCGCTCTGGTCGGAGATGGCCCCGTCGCCGAGGGCGTTCGTGGCCGTGACGCGGAAGGTGTACCCGGTGCCGTTGCTGAGCCCGGTGAACACGTAGCTCGCCGCGGAACCCGGAACGGTCACGGGCGTCCCGCCGGACCACGCGATGGTGTAGCCCGAGATCGGCTCGCCGTTCGTCGCGGGCGGTGTCCAGCCGACGGTGACCTGTCGATCCCCCTCGACGACCGTGGGTGCTGCCGGCTTGCCCGGCACGTCGCGCACGGTGTACTGGAGACGACCGGAAACATGGCGGGCGGGATCCTTTGTCGCATCCTGAACCGTGTAGATGACGCTGACGACGCCGATGAACGAGGCGCCGGGGCGGATCGTCACGTCGCCGCTCGGCGTGAACGACATCGTCGCGTTCGACTCGGCGGCATTCTCGATGTGCGCCTCGATCACCGTGAGCGGCTCGTTCTTGGACGCGAACGGGTTGTAGTCGTTCGCCAACACATTCACGGTGTCGCTGACGCCGCGCTGGCCCTTCGCCGTGTCCGGCACCGCCTGCGCGAGCGGCCTCGTCGAGGAGACAACCGTCACGTTCACGGTGCCGGGCACGCTGAAGTTCTTGTAGTGGATCGTGAAGTGCAGTGCCGCGGTGGTGCCGGGCTGCGTGCCGAACGGCGAGGACAGTTGCAACGTCGAGCCGCTGATCCCGGCCTGGATGGCGTTGGTGGCCCCGCTGAGCGAGTCGTACCGGAACTCCCGGATCAGCGAGGTGTTCGGGTGGTTGGTCGCTGCCGCGAGGTCGAGGGACTTCGGGTCCTCGCCCGCCTCGACGGTCACGTTCTGGGTCACAAACTGCGGGGCCACGTCCGTGAAGTTCGGATCGCCGACGACCAGCGGCATGGTGAGCAGTGCGCTGTGCCCGCTCGCGGCGCCCGCTGAACCGGCGCCCGAGCCGGCACCGGCCGACGCCTCGTCGGTCACGCGGAAGCTGATCGAGGCGGCGCCGCGGTACCCGGGCTCGGCCGTGAAGGTGATTGCCCTGTCGTCGGTCGCCGTCGCCGTACCGTGCGTCGCCGAGACGTCTGTGAGAGCGGTGAGGATGGCGGGCTTGCCCGAGGGTACGACGACGACGTCGGCGAGCTTCCAACTCTTCGCCGCGTTCTGCGGGATCACCTGCTGCCCGAGATCTCGGCGCAGATACGGGGGCGGTGCGTAGTCGGCGCTCTCGGCGCGCGGGACGCTGATCACCGCGGTGGCACTCAGTCCGTCGATCGGATTCGTGACCCGGTACGCGATCGCCAGGCGGCGATCCCCCGGGGTTACGGTGATCGATCGCTTCGCCTGGTCGACGGTGGCCTGCCCCGCGTTGGGGCCTTCGAGCGAAATTTTCAGATCGTTGTCGCGACCGCCGGGATTGGCGATCAGGTTGTCGAGGGGGACGGCCACCGAGTTCTTGCCGGCCACCTCCTGCACTCCGACGTAGTGATCGAGAGCCGTCGGATAGAGCGGCTTGGCATCCTTCGTCACCTTGACCTGCAGGAACGCGGTGTCGTCGCCGCCGTGCCCGTTCGTGATCCGGTAGCGGATCGAGTACGTGCCCTCGGTCTTCGGCGCCTGCACGACGATCTTGCTGCCATCCACGGTCGCCGTGATCCCCTGATCCACCTCGACCAGCTTCTTGTCGAGGGCGATCGTGTAGCCGCTCGGGTCGGAGTCGTTGAGCAGCACGCCCACCGTGGCCACGCGACCGGGCTGGATCTCGATCGCGTCGTCGACCGCGTTGGGCGGTTGCGACGACGCCGGACGCGGGATCACCCCGATGGAGATCGTGCCGATGGCCTGGGCTCCGTAGCTGTCCTCGACCACGTAGGTGAAGGTGTCCGTGCCCGCGGAACCCGCATCGGCCGTGTACACGAAGGTGTTGGCGGTGGGGTCGGTGACGGCACCCAGATGCGGCGGGGTCGCGAGGCCAGTGACCACGACCGAGTCGCCATCCGGGTCGATGCCGTCGAGCGGCACCTGGATCGGCACGCTCGAGCCCGCGAACACCCGTGCGATCTGCGGGAGGGGCACGGGCGGCTGGTTCGTTTTCGCGTCCGGGGCGACGACCACGAAGGTGACGCGCGCGGTGGCGCTCTCCCCGAACTGGTCGGCGACTCGGTACACCACCGAGTACTGGCCCGGGGTTTTGCCCGCCTGGTATCGCACCCGGCCGTTTCCGACGAAGGCGAGCCCGTCGCCCTGGTCGCTGACGTCGACCAGCTGCGGGTCGAGGATTAGTTGAGCATTGTCCGGATGGAAGTCCACGGCGAGCACGTCGGCGCTGACCACATCGCCCGCGCGCACCCGGACGGTCAACGGGACGGCCACCGGCGGTTGACGATTCACGATCGGCGGGACCGGCACGATCGTCACGCCCGCCGTCGCCGTGTTCGTGCCGTCCGAGATCGTGTAGTGGAACTGGGTCTGCTCCGTCAGCGCCGCGGACGCCGTGATCCTCACCACCGCGTTGCTCAGCACCTCGACCGTCACCGCAGGGTCGGTACCGGTGGTGTCGACCGCCTGAACCGCGAGCACCGCGCCGCTCGGAGACACGTCGTTGTTGAGTACCTTCACCGTCGTCGGCTCCCCCGGCCGCAGGAACGCCGTGTCCTTCACGGCGATCGGCGGCCCGGGAGCGGTCGGATCCGGCAGCACGTCGACCCGCACCAGCCCGATGCTGGAGGACGGGCCAGCGGCCAGCGAGTACTGGAAGTAGTACGTCCCGGGTGTCGGGGCGGTGAAGGTGATCTGCCCGGTCTGCAGGTCCGGGATGACGGTGACGGAGGCCGGGACCTTGTCGACGCCCAGCAGGCTGAGCTGCTGACCGTTGTTGGAGACGTCGTTGTCGAGCGGCTTGATCTCGAGCGTCTGGCCGCGGAATCCCTGCGCGAAGTCCGGCGTGCCGATCGGTGTCAGCGAACCGGGGGCGACCACCTTGACCTCGAGGGTTCCCGTCGTGGTGAGTCTGCCATCCGACACCGTCACCTGCACCTCCTTCGTGCCGGGCTGTCCGGAGGTGTTCGCGAAGGTGATCAGGCCGTCCGGCGTGAAACGGACCGAGTCGGCGCCGGTCGTCG
>JALYHS010000077.1 GCA_030776385.1 Actinomycetota bacterium | reverse complement strand
AGCGTCTCAGCCGGTCAGCCGGTCAGCCGGTCAGCCGGTCAGCCGGTCAGGCGGGCGGCCGCGATCCCCCGAGCGCGGTGCGGGCTGCGATCGCGCCGAACACGAGCCCGTCGGTCAGACCTCCGCCGTGTTCGGTGAGGTGACCCCACACGCTTCCGTTGCCCCCGGCCGCGAAGAGGCCGGGAAGAGGTGCACCGTCGTGTCCGAGCACACGCGCCGCGGCATCCCGTCGGGGTCCGCCGCCGGTCGTGGCGACACCCGGCCAGATTTCGATGGCGAACAGTTCGTTCGTGTCGACAGGGGACATGGATGCCGCGGGCCGGGCGAACTCCGGATCGGCACCCGCGCGTGCCGCGGCGTTGTAGCGGTCGACCGTCGCGCTGAGCGTGTGCTCCGGAACCCCGAGCTTGGTGGCCAGGTCCGCGACGCTGCTCGCCCCGTGGATCCAGCCGAGGTCGAGCTCACGCGCGTTGTCGTGGCTCCAGTCGGCGCGATCCGGCGCCCCGAAGAGGCAGAGCGGCGCGAACTCGAGTACGGCGGGGTCGAAGATCGCGTACCCGGGAAGCGACGGGCGGTTGGGACGGTCGGGCAGAAAGTCGCCGACCGAGCGGAGGGCGTCGTGCGCCTCGCGACCCGTTTCGGCCAGGAAGCGGTTGCCGTCGGGGTCGACCATCAGATGCCCGGGGCCGAGGAACAGCAGTGGGTAGGTGGCCGCCGGCTCGGTGAGGGTCTCGGGCGCGCGGAAGCACCAGAAGCCGTAGAACGTGCTCATGTGCCAGGTGGCGGCACCGACTGCCATCGCCGCGCGCAGCCCGTCCCCGGTGTTGCCCGGGTTGCCGACCGGGAACACCGGATGGATGGGCAGGTAGGCCTCGGTCAGGCCGGAATCGTTCTCGAACCCCCCGGTCGCGAGCACGACTCCCGAGCGGGCGTGAACGCAGCGAGCTCTGTCGCCCTCTCGGATCTCGGCCCCGACCACTGCGCCGCCTTCGGTGAGAAGGCTTGTGAGGGAGGTTCCCGTCTCCACACGCACGCCGAGACGTTCCGCCGCCGAGATCAGTGCGTTCGACAGGTGGGCGCCCGTTCCGCGGTCTCCCGGGATCGTGTAGTACCGAACGCCGTCGGCGCCCGGGGAGTTCGGCCAGCAGGTCGGTAGCCGGTGCGGGTCGACATCCAGTCCGATCGCACCGTGCTCAGCCAGCCAGCCGCGAAGTCCTGACAGCCCCTCCTGGTACGCCTCGAGCACGTCCATGGGCGTGCGCCCGAACGCGAGCGCGGCGAGATGATCGACCGCATCGGGACCGTTCAGCTCCAGCAGGTTGCCGGCGGACCAGGGTGCGCTGCCTCCGAGATGGTCCTGCTTCTCGACGAGCAGCACCTCGGCGTCCTGCTCGGCGGCGGTGATCGCTGCGGTCAGTCCGGCGACCCCGCCCCCGATCACGAGCAGGTCGACGGTCTCGGCGTCCGGCAGGTTCATTCCTCGAAGCGGAAGTCAGGCATGAACACGGTTCCGTATCGCTGGCCGGCGGCGATCATCTGCGGGATCGGTGTGATGTACGGCTTCGACGCGAGGCCGGTCTCGGTCGTCGGGGTTCCCATGTCGTGGAAGAAGCGCTCGAAGCCGCCGGTGGCGACGCCCAGGATGCGAGTGGTGTCCTCCATGCGGAAGGCGTGCACAACGTCCTGGGGCACGAAACCGAAGTCGCCGGTGCCCAGGGTGCGCTTGCCCTTGAAGCCCTTCTGGTCATCCATCCAGACGGTGCACGAACCCGACACGATGTAGAAGATCTCGTGGGTCGTCGGGTGGCGGTGCGGCGGGATCATGTCGCCCTTGGGGGCGTCGACGGTGAAGACCCCGAACTGGCCGTCGGTCTCGTCGCCGCTGAGCAGAATGGTGAAGAGCTGGTCGAAGACGACCGACTTCTCGCCCTCGCCATCGTTCAGGTAGAACGGCTGCGGGCTGCCCGGCAGGATTCCGGCGTACTGCGGGTAGCCGGATTCGATTCCGGTTTCTGTTGACGTCATCATCGACCTCCAGTGGGGGAGAAACAGTTTCAGTCTGCGGCGGTGCTCGAGTCTTAGCCAGTACGACGTGCCTATCCCATGTTAGGCAGCGCCTCAGATCGGGCCCGGCCCCGATCCCGCTGGTCCCGATCCCACCGGCCCCGTGCGATCCACCAATTCGATGAGGTTGCCCTCGGGGTCGCCCAGGTACGACATCCGCACGCCCGGTTCCGGGGATGCCTGGGGTGGCATCCGCTCCTCCGCGCCCTGGGCCAGCGCGGCGGCGTGTGTCGCGTCGACGTCGGCCACGCGCAAGCAGATATGACCGTAGCCGCGTGTCAACAGAGCCGTCGCCGGGTCGGGAGCCTGTAAGCCCGGCCGTGATCCCCGACGTTGCAGGAGTTCGATCGCCAGACCTCCGTCACCGATGACGAACACCCCCCGCAGCCCGATCGCCGAGATCTCGAACGGTGTCGACGAAAGAAGCCCGAACGCGCGGCAATACCAGGCGGCCTGGGCATCCAGGTCGGCCACACTCAGTCCCACATGATCGAGCTGCACCGCTCTCCGCCCCTGCTGCGTGGATCCCAGAACGCCATAGTAGAATGAAACTGACTTTCAGTGAACAAAAGTCCCACGCGATGAGGCGGCCATGAACGATCCCGATCCGATCACCCGCCGTGGTCTGCATCACATCGGCTACTGGACAGACGACCTTGACGTCGCCATGGCCCAGGCCGCCAAGCTGCTCGGCGTCGGCCCGTTCCGCGTGATCGAGCACGTCAAGCTCGGGGACTTCCGCTTCCGTGGCGAACCCGCGGTCCTCGACCACTCTGCGGCGTTCGCGCAGTGGGGTCCGGTGATCCTCGAACTGAACGTCGCACACGAGGTTCGGCCCCCCGGGTTGCGCGCCGCACTCGGCGTCGCCCCGGGTGCTGTTAGCCACACCTCATGGTGGACCAACGATCTCGCCGCCGAGGGCGCTCACCTTGAGGCTGCCGGCTGCGCGCTGCTCACCACCTCGGTCGGCGGTGCCGTGGCCGACTGGTTCACCGGCGGATCGTTGTTCGCCCACCCGATCGAGATCCACCAGCCCACGGCTCCGGTGCTCGGGATGTGGGGCTCGCTCCGCGAAGGCAGCATCTACTCATGACCCGGTCGGGCAGGCGAATCCTGGGTCTCTCGGCGGGCAACCCCGATGGAAGCGCCGACATCCTGCTCAAGGAGGCCCTGCGCGCAGCGGAGGACTCCGGCGCAGATGTGCACATGGTGCGGGTCGACGACCTGAACCTCTCCATCGGGCCGGCGACGGCATCCACGACCGATGACGCCCAATGGTTCTGGGATCAGCTGATGGAGAGCGACGGGCTGATCGTCTCGACGCCGATCTACACGCGCACGATCCCCGGCAAGCTTCGGCTGCTCGGCGACAAGATCTCGGGCCCGCAGGCCGACGTCGCGTTCACCAGCGAACTGCTGCGGATGCGCGCGGCCGGCGAGGCGATTCCGGTGCAGTTCGCGATCGATGAGCGGGTGCTCCGCCCGCGAGTCGGTGCATTCATCGTCGTCGGCGGCTCGCTGCCGTTCCGCTGGAAGACACTCGCGATGCCACTGATGCACTCGTTGACCGCGTCGATGCAGGTGGGGATCGTCGATCAGGTGCAGTTCGCGGGTGCCGGGAGTCCAGCCTCGATCGTGCTCGACGACGGGGCCCTGGCACGCGCGCAGCTGCTCGGCGGCACCGTGGCCTCGCAACTCGGCCGCTCGTTCGATGAGATCGAGTATCGCGGGGACCCCGGACTGTGCCCGCTCTGCCACCTTGATGTGATCGTCTTCGGGCCGGAGGGTGTCGAGTGCGCTAGCTGCGGTGCCGGCGGTGAGCTCGAGGTCGTCGACGGCGTCGCTCGGGTAGTGTTCCCGGCGGCCGGTCTCGAACGCTCGGCCATCTCACTCGCCGAGAAGTACGACCATTTCCTCGAGGTGCAGCAGACGGCCGCAGCGCACGCACCGGAACGTGCACGAATCGATGCCGCCGCCGAGCGCTACCGGGACTGGGAACGGTCGCTGCTGCCCCCGCGCGACTGAGCCCGGACGACGTTCACGTTCGCGTCATGATCCACGCCAGCAGGTAGCTGCGCGAGTTGCCGTCATCGATGAATGTGACGGGGAGGGCGCGTGCCGCAGCCAACGCGGTCGCCGCCTGCGAGCGCCCACCCAGCGCCGAGTACATCAGCAGGTAGTCGCCGAACTGCACCTCGCCACCGCCGGGGGTCGCTCCCGCGATGTTCTGTGCAATGCGGTGCGGATCTCCGGCCAGGTAGCTCGACGCCGGACTCATCGGGATCAGCTGAATGCCGAGCATCGCGCTCGGGTTCGCACTGAACCAGGTCGAGTCGACCCGTTTGCCGCCCCAGTTGATTCCGACAACGCTGTGTCGATAGCCGGAGTATGCGGCATCGGCGGTCGGAAAGTCGGTCCAGTACGCCTGGGCGGATGCGGCCTCGGCCGACAGCATCCAGGTCGCCTCCGCGGTCTGTGGCGCATTGTCGGTGGCCGCGGCCCAGAGGGCGAGGCCGTTCCAGGCATTGATCGCCTCGGAGCTCGACTCCTGATTGTTGCCGTCGGCGAAGGGCGCGTAGCCCGAGGCCCAGGAGTGGCCGGCGTATGCGTCGAAAACACGGCGGGTCGGGAACCTGGATGAGGCGTTCGACGCGCCGCTCCCGGGCGAGCCGATGTCGGCCGCCAGGAGGTCGACCACCGGCCGCAGCCGGTCGCGCAGCCCGGGCTGGTCGCGCACGGCGACGGCCGCGGCGTACAGGAAGTAGCCGTAGTGGAATGCGTGGTCATTGAACTGGTCGGAGCCGAACGAGGCGGCGAGTCCGACGACTCCCTTCACCTGCGGGTCGTAGACGAAGCACTCGGAGGCGCGGGAGGCGCAGCCCGTCGGGTCCGTCCACTTCACCAGGGCATCATCCAGCTTCGTGCGGATGGTTTCGGTGTCGGCCGTGTCGCCCACCTCGCGAGCCAGGGTGAGCAGGTTGGCCAGTCGGTACAGTGCCTTACCGCCGAAATAGGTGTCCGTCGGCAGCTCGGGGGTGCTCTGGATGTCTCGCGCCAGCTGCGTCGTCAGTTCGACCTTGTCGGCGGGTGACAGCTTGCCGACGTCGAGTGACGAGGCCGGCGAGATCTTCGGCGAGCTCCACGCGAGCACCGAGCCGGAGCACAGCTCGAGCGTGCCGTAGACCGAGGGGTAACTGCCAAGCGAGCAGTCGCGGGGGGTGACGAGTGACCCGGTCTGATGCGGCATGGCGGCGACGAGACCCACCGAGGCGCCGGCGTCCGCCCACCGGTAGCGCAACGTGGTGGTGACCGTGCTGCCGCCGACCTCGTCGGCCACCGACACCCCGCTGAGGGCCGAGACGTGCGAGCCGAGCGACTCCGGCGAAACGCCGGTCGGGGCCGCGAAGAGCTCGGCCGTCTGGCCCTTCATCAGGCGCAGCTGGGTGCCCGAAACCGTTCCCTCCGAAAGGAGGCCGTAGTGCGTGTCGCCGCTGACCGCGGTGCGCACCCGGCCTGAGCCGGTGAAGCGGGTGCCGAGGTCGACGGAGCCGTCGCGCGCCGCGGTGTAGCTGATGACAGGTGAGCCCTCGGCGATGACGATCGACCCGACCGGGTCGCCGTTCGCCGCTTTTTCCTCGATGGTGACCGACACCGCGTCGTAGGCGGTGATGACGCTCGACGCGGTATTCAGGTTGACGGTGATCGCCGGGGTGAAACCACCCGTGATCGCGTCGGCGCCGGAGGTGACCATCGGCACGCCGAAGGCGAAGCCCGACCCGGTGAGCCCGAAGCTGAGCGGCAACGGGAACACCGGCTGCGGCGCGGCCCCGAAGACCAGGCCCGAGAACCACCGGTTGGTCGGCGGGACGAGCCCCTTCGCGAGACGGGCTGTCGGCATGGGCGTCACGGAGCGGTGCGGGATGCTGGCGACCGCGGCATCCAGGGCAGTTCCGGAAGCCGGAGAGGCCGGCGCTCCCGCCGAACTGCAGCCCGCGATGACAGCGAGCACCCCGACGACGGCAGTCGCGAGAAGGATCCGGTGCGCGTGGTTCATGCGGATGCCCCCGATCACAGGTGCAGCTTCTGCAGCAGGCTCACGGCCATGACCCGGAGGCCGCCGAGCGGTCCGTCGTCACGCAGTCGCAGGGTGGCGGCAACCGGGGTGCCGGGGGTGACGAGTCCGTTGTCCGTGCCGATCACGAGCTGCGGGCTCGCCACCTCGATGCTGGCGCTCGCGCTGCCGCTGCCGGTGGTGGTCACGTGAATCTGGGACACGGTACCGCTGAGTTGCTGCTGGTTCGGCATCACCAGGTTGACGACCGACCCCTTCTGGATGCGCGAGAAGTCGTAGGGGTTCATACGGAACTTCGCGAGCACGTACAGGGACCCGGCCTGATCGATCGTGGCGAGGGGGCTGCCAGCGCTCACGAAGCCGCCGAGGTGCGCGCCGACGCTGTCGACCACACCGGCACCCGTCGCGTTCAGGGTCAGCAGTCCGCCGGGGGCGACCGTGTATGACTCGCTGGTCGGGATGCCGGGCTTGGTCGCCGACGCCGTCGCGACGGCGGCGCTCTGAATCGTCATCAGTGCCTGCCCCTTCGTGACGGTGTCGCCGGGCTTCACTTTCTCTTCGACGACGGTGCCGGCGTAGTCCGACCCCACCGAGTATGTGATCGCCTTGACGGTGGCCGAACTGCTGCCGACCTGCGTTTCACGGACGCTCAGCACCACGGTAGCGACGCCGACGACGCCGACCACGGCGACGAGGCCGATGAAGAGACGAAGACGATTGGCCCAGGTCATGAGATGGTCCTTCCTGCGTCGTCGAACACCGGGATGAGGTGCTCGGCGGATGAGTGAGCGCCCGGACGGGAGGGCTGGGTGGTGGCTGATGTCGCCCAGACGGGCGCCTCGGACTGCGCCCGCGCGAAGGTCGGGTAGAAAGTCGGGCGAGGTTTCTGAGCTCGACGCGCGCGATGCGACTCGCGGACCGCGGTGACGATGAATACGCCAAGCACCAGGGTGTTCGTGAGGTTCCACGCGGTCGCCAGGGTCACGGTCTGGTGGCTGTAGTCCTTCAGGATGCCGACCGCGGACGTCAGCAGTACGAAGACGAAGAACAGCACCTGCGGGATGATGAAGTTGAACGGCGAGACGTGCTCGCGCCGCGAGCCCGTCGCCATCCATTTCTGCTCGCGGCCCGAGAACACGTTGATGAACGCGCGCACGTAGATCGGGAACGAGACCGCCGCCATCACCAGGGTCTCCGGTCGGAACGACCCCATGGTGTGAAAGGCGAGCAGTACCTGCACCCCGTAGAAGCCCGCATAGAAGAGAAGCCAGGTCAGCCAGGTCACGGTGAGGTTCACGGGGCGCAGGTCGAAGTAGATCTCGAGCGGAGGCACCATGATCAGCAGCAGCGGGGTGATGCCGACCAGGTAGTGGGTCGCCGTCACGAAGTACTGCACGCGCTGGTCGATGGTGAGCTTCGTGCGCGGGCTGAACGGGTTGCGCTGCAGCAGGATCTCGAATCCACCCGAGGCCCAACGGAGCTGCTGTTTCGAGTACGCCTCGATCGTGTCGGGAGCGTCCCCGACGGCAAGGGTGACGGCGATATAAATCGAGCGCCAGCCTGCCTCGTGCAGGCGCAGCGAGGTCCAGACGTCCTCCGACTTGGAGTCGGTGCACATGCCACCCACCTCGTCGATGGCCGTGCGCCGGAAGATCACGTTCGTGCCGACGCAGAACGCCGCGTTGAAGCGATTGCGACCGGGCTGGATGAAGCGGTAGAAGACCGATTGCATGAAGCCCGCGCCTCGTGAGATCAGGTTGTGCATATTGCCGTATGCCTGCGGCGTTTGGACGAAGGCGACGTTGTCGTCGATGAAGAACGGAACCGTTTCGTAGAGGAAGTCTGGGTCGGGAACGAAGTCGGCGTCGAAGATGACGAAGAACTCGGCGCTCGACAGGGTCAGCGCGTGGTTCACGTTGCCGGCCTTCGCTCCGTTGTGCGTGAGGCGGCGAACGTACCGGACGCCCAACTCGGCGGCCAGGTCGCGCACGGCGTCCGACTCGCCGTCGTCCAGTATCCAGGTGAGGTGCCGACCGCGCAGGGCGATCGCCGCGCGTGCGGTCGTGGCGATCTTCTCGAGGGCCTCCCCAAAGACGGTGATGAAGACATCCACGTCGATGCGCTTGTTCTCGAGGTGCATCGGCCAGTCCTGCGGGCGACCGCTGAGTGCGCGGCGCTCGATCGTCAGCGCGTCGAAGAGCCGCTCCTGCGAGTGGTGGAAGGCGAAGGTGCGCGGGTCCTGGCCACCGGACAGGATGGTCCACATCGAGACCAGCGCCTGCGCGACAAGAATCAGCTCGGCCGTGATGACCAGACCGTACGGCAGCCAGTCGCCGCGGTTGGCGGGGTTCAGCAGGAAGCCCGTGTACGCAAGCACTCCGACCGCGGCAATGAGCACGAACAGCAGCAGCGTCGGCGACTCGACGGCCGAGTTCTCGACCTTGCGGGCGAGCGGCGCAGCTTCGGGGCGGCGGCGGCCACGATAGGGCTTGTTCTTCCAGCTTGTTGCCATGATTCGGTTCTCCTCGAGCAGGGGCACGCGGGGCATGCGGGTGCACGGACAGGTGGAACGGCATCATTGGCGCGTGAAGTGGGCCCAGGCCGGAGAGGCCAAGCACATCAGCGACGATGGCAACTGCGACGGGGCCGATGACGCCAGTACAGGCGCACCGCGCGATCACATCGAAGCGGCAGGAACGTCCCACCTCACCACAGATGCCGTCGCGATTCCACGATTCTGAGAAAAATTGGCCCCTTCTTGGGTGACATTGGGGGGAACCTTGGAGGCGAGTCGTCGCGAAATGTCTGCCCGTCGCCCGAGTTGGCCGAGCTACAGCGCGAGAGCGTGCGCGAGGTCTTCGCCGATCGCGGCGGCCGTCGAGAGAAGGGCTGGCAAGAACTCGGCGGTGATGCGTTCGATCGATGCGGTGGCGCTGCTGGTCGACACATTGATGGCGGCGATCACCCGTCCGTCCGCTCCGTGGATCGGCGCGGCGATCGAGCGCAACCCGACCTCGAGCTCCTGATCGACCAGTGCCCAGCCCTGGGACCGCACCTGCGCGATCGCGGCGCGATGGGCATCAGGCCATGCTTCGTCGGGCCCCGCGGCGAGAAGCACCCGCCCCATCGAGGTGATCTCGGCCGGAAACCGGGTGCCGATCGTGATCGCCGCGTTCATGATCCGACGGGTGGGGACCCGGGCGACGTAGACGATCGCGTCGCCGTCGAGCACCGAGGCGGAGGTGGACTCCCCGAGGCGACGGGACAGCTCCTCCAGGTGAGGCTGCGCCAGCTCCGGCAGCGTGAGGCCTGAGAGGTAGCTGTAGCCGAGCTGCAGTACGCGGGCCGTCAGCCGGAAGTCGCGACCGTCGCTGGCGACGTAGCCGAGCTCGCTCAGCGTGAGAAGGAACCGCCGCGCGGTCGCCCGACTGAGCCCGGTGCGGGCGGCCACCTCGCTGAGGGTCAGCCGGGGGGAGTCGGCGTCGAATGCCCGGATGACCTCGAGCCCGCGCGCCAGCGACTGGACGAACTGCCCGCTCGGCTCGCGCGCGGGGGGCTGGGACTCAGCTCTTTCCATTGGCGTCGGTGTCACCGCTCGAGGACGACGGCGAGACCCTGGCCGACGCCGATGCAGATCGCCGCGACGCCGATCCCGCCGCCGCGCCGCTCGAGTTCGTGGGCGAGGTGTCCGATGATCCGACCGCCCGAGGCGCCGAGTGGATGCCCGATGGCGATCGCGCCGCCGTGCATGTTGACCTTCTCGGGGTCGAGCTCGGGCCAGAGCCGCAGGCAGGCGAGGGACTGGGCGGCGAAGGCCTCGTTGAGCTCGACCAGGTCGACATCGGCCCAGCTGCGTCCGGCGCGCGCGAGGGCACGATTCGCGGCCTCGACGGGAGCGA
>JALYHS010000076.1 GCA_030776385.1 Actinomycetota bacterium | reverse complement strand
GACGATCGCCGCGGTTTCGGACGTGGTCGGGATCGGCGCAGAGACCGTCGGGATCACGCCCGACGGCACCGAGAGCCGCGTGGAAGTCGAGCCGGTACGCACCGATGCCACGTTGCTGTCACCTGCCCCATCCATCAGATCCCCGTCCTGTGGTGCGAGAGTAACGCGCCGACACGAGGTATTCGGAGCGCGCCACCCAATCGTTATGAATCGTGAGAATTGCGCGACAAGAGGGCCGGATCATCCGGTCAGGGCGACCGCAGGTCGAACACTCAGCGAACACCCGGCGCACACACCTGGTACTCCGCATCCGTCCGTCGTACCTTGTGTGCGTGGGGATGCTTCGGCATCTCTGGCGGGGCCGTCCACAGCGAATGGCACCGCCGCTCACGGCCGCATCACGCGGCACCAGAAGGGTCTCGGCCCCGCCAATCCGATTGCTTTCGGCAACATCGGCGGGGCCGACCCTTCGCCCAACTTCGTGGTGGCTTGTGGGTGAACGAGCGGATGCCCGCCCCACCGAAGTGGAACGGGCATCCGGGATCTCGACAGGCTCGATCAGCAAGCGGCCGGGATCTCGACAGGCTCGATCAGCGAGCGTGGTGACTACGCGTCGACCGACTCACCTTCGGCAGTGGAGTCCGCATTCTCGGCGTCCGACGCGTCGGCCTCGTCGACCACCGGGGCGAGCGACAGCTTTCCACGGTCGTCGATCTTGGTGATCTCGACCTGGATCTTCTGGCCGACCACGAGCACGTCTTCGACGTTCTCGACGCGCTTGCCACCGGCGAGCTTGCGGACCTCGCTGATGTGCAGCAGGCCGTCTTTGCCGGGCATGAGCGAGACGAACGCGCCGAACGCGGCGAGCTTCACGACGGTTCCGAGGAACCGCTCGCCCACCTCCGGGTTCAGCGGGTTGCCGATCGCCAGCACCTGCGCGCGGGCTGCCTCGGCCGAGGGGCCGTCGACCGCACCGATGTAGACGGTGCCGTCCTCCTCGATGGAGATGTCGGCTCCCGTCTCATCCTGGATCGCGTTGATCGTCTTGCCCTTCGGGCCGATCAGCTCGCCGATCTTGTCCGTCGGGATCTGCACGCTGATGACGCGAGGCGCCGTCGGAGCCATCTCATCCGGTCCGTCGATCGCCTGGTTGATGACCGCGAGGATCGCCGTGCGAGCCTCCTTGGCCTGCTTCAGGGCACCGTCGAGCACCGAGGACGGGAGGCCCGCCAGCTTGGTGTCGAGCTGGATCGCGGTGACGAACTCCGAGGTGCCCGCGACCTTGAAGTCCATGTCGCCGAGCGCGTCCTCGGCGCCGAGGATGTCCGTGAGGGCCGCGTAGCGGGTCTCACCATCCACCTCGTCCGAGATGAGGCCCATCGCGATGCCGGCGACCGGCGCGCGCAGCGGCACACCGGCGTTCAGCAGCGAGAGGGTCGAGGCGCAGACGGAACCCATCGACGTGGAGCCGTTGGAGCCGAGAGCCTCGGACACCTGACGGATCGCGTACGGGAAGTCCTCGCGGCTCGGCAGCACCGGCACGAGCGCGCGCTCGGCCAGGAAACCGTGCCCGATCTCGCGACGCTTCGGCGAACCCACGCGGCCGGTCTCACCGGTCGAGTACGGCGGGAAGTTGTAGTGGTGCAGGTAGCGCTTCTTCTTCACCGGGGCGAGGGAGTCGATCTGCTGCTCCATCTTGAGCATGTTCAACGTGGTGACACCCAGGATCTGGGTCTCGCCGCGCTGGAAGATCGCCGACCCGTGAACGCGCGGGATGACCTGCACCTCGGCGTCGAGCGCCCGGATGTCGGTCAGGCCGCGGCCGTCGATGCGAATACCCTCGGTCAGCACGCGGGTGCGCATGATCTTCTTGGACACCGACTTGTACGCGGCGCTGACCTCACCGTTCGCGGAGGCGGGAAGGCGCTCGGCCTCGACCTCGGCCGCGATGTGACCCTTGACGCGGTCCTTGAGCTGGTCGTCGGCGTTCTGACGCTCCTGCTTGTCGGCAATCTGGTAGACGCCCTTCAGGTCTTCCCACGCGAGACCGGCGACGGCGTCGTATGTGGCCTGCTGGTACGGCGGGAAGAGCGGGAACTCCTGGATCGCCTTGCCTGCCTGGTCGGCGATCGACTGCTGCGCCTGGATGAGCTGCTTCAGGAACGGCTTGGCGGCCTCGAGGCCCTGGGCGACGACGGCCTCATCGGGCTTGGTCGCGCCACCGCGGATCAGCTCCCAGCTGCCCTCGGTCGCTTCGGCCTCGACCATCATGATCGCGACATCCTCGTTGCCGTTCTTGTCTGTCACGAGGCGGCCGGCGACCGTCAGGTCGAAGACGGCCTCCGCGAGCTGGCTGAACTTCGGGAACGCCACCCACTGGTCGCCGATGAGAGCGAGGCGGATGCCGCCGACAGGACCGTAGAACGGCAGGCCGGAGATCTGGGTCGACAGGCTGGCCGCGTTGATGGCCAGCGCGTCGTAGAACTCGTCGGGCGCGATGCTCAGCACCGTGATGACGATCTGGACCTCGTTGCGCAGACCCTCGACGAAGGTCGGGCGCAGCGGTCGGTCGATGAGACGGCAGACCAGGATGGCCTCCGTCGAGGGGCGACCTTCGCGACGGAAGAACGAACCGGGGATCTTGCCTGCTGCGTATGAGCGCTCTTCGACATCCACCGTCAACGGGAAGAAGTCGAAGCCGTCACGCGGGTGCTTGCCCGCGCTGGTGGCGCTCAGGATCATGGTTTCTTCGTCCAGGTACGCGGCGATCGCGCCCTGGGCCTGCTGCGCGAGACGGCCGGTTTCGAACCGGACGGTGCGCGTGCCGAACTTGCCGTTATCCAGAACGGCTTCGGCGAATTTGATTTCGGGACCCTCCACGAGGTGTCTCTCCTTTGGT
This sequence comes from Actinomycetota bacterium, assembly GCA_030776385.1. Lineage (GTDB taxonomy): Bacteria > Actinomycetota > Actinomycetes > Actinomycetales > Microbacteriaceae > Lysinimonas. The sequence goes on along the minus strand of JALYHS010000076.1, from coordinate 5,333 downwards.
TGCTGGCGCACATACGGCGCGCCGACGTACAACGGAGCAGGAGCGGGCAGGAAGAACGACGACGTGAATTGCTACGGAGTGCAGCGGTGGTCGCGCCGGTTGTTTGCTCTGATCAACAGTAGAAGTGCGCCGAATCAGTTCATTCTGGATTCGGAAGACCACCACCGGTGACCAGCTTCGTGCCGGCCTGCTCCGGATGCCGCGGAATCGCGACACTCGAATGGTATCAGTGTGCTGCCGAATCAGGGTGTTGTCGCCGAGGTGGTGACCGACGCGACGTCCCCGGCAATGACGGTCGGCAGTGCGGGACACGCGTCGACGAGGGCGTACCACTCGGCTCGCGTCCTCACACGGACATGTTCGTACGCATTCCAGGGGGCGCTCGCGCGCATCAGGTTTTCGAAACGCTCCCGCGAGGGCATCGTGGGAACCGTCTGACCGTGCGAGAGCAAGCAGCGTCGCAGGACGGTGAGATCGTAGGCATAGAGCGCGCCGCGATCGCGTTCCGGCACCGAGAAGAGGCGGAAGTCGACCGGATACTCGGCGATGCAGCCGTCCACCAGGCGCTGAGCGGTGGGGCCGTCCAAAACCGGCGGACCGACTTCCCCGTCGACGGACGCGTCCTGCGGAGCCGTGAACACCGAGTACGAGAGGCCCTCCGAGTTGCTGGCGAGCGGCCCGGCCTGGTAGACGACGAGACCGTCACTGCCGCGGGCCACACACTGCGCGACTTCCACGCCGGCTTGCGCCGGGGTCCACAGCTGGATCCAGAAGTCGTCGGCGATGTGGAGCCCCCCGGCCAGGGCGGCCGTTTGTGCGGTCGACACGGCTGCCTGTTCGACCTGATCCGGTTGAGTTCGGAGTTCCGGTGTGGCACTGCACGCGGTCAGCGCGACCACGAGCAGGAGCACGGTCGCTGCCCCGGAGAGCGCGGGGATCCTCACCGTGCGAGCGTGTCACACCCGCCGGTCAGGAGCCAGAGCGGGCGCGCGCGCTTGTCTTCTTCCGGGGCACCACCTCGATCAGGCCGCTGTGTTTCGGCGAACGCCCGTCCCCCTCGGTCCGTCCTCGCACACGACGCCCCGCCCACGGCCGGACGTGGGTCCAAATCCAGGCCGGGGTGCTGATCCGGTCGATCCGCGTCTCGGGGGCGTCGTCGTGCATGAGCGCGTCGAGAGCGCCGAGTTCGGATGCCCCGGGCACGCCGAGCACGGCAGCCGCGCGATACGAGAGCACCCGGTGGCCGTACGCACTGAGATGTACGCGGTCGGCCGCCCACATCCGCTCGTCGATCCGGTCAGGATCCCGGGTGAAGTCCAGCAGCATGGCACCGGTCTCCCCCGCGATCCGATGCAGTTCGCCCGCGAGTCGCACCGTCCGGCGGTTGAGCATTCGCAACAGCGGCCATGGCGCAATGAAGGGGGTGACGATCAGCACGTCGGCGCCCGCCTGCTGCAAGCGGACGATCCCCTCCCGCAGGCGGTCGGCGATCTGCTCCGGATGCGAGCCGTCGATGGCCAGGTCGTTCGCACCGATCAAGATCGTGACCAGATCGGCGCGAAGCGCCAGGGCCAGCGGGATCTGACGTTCGAGCACATCGGCGACGGTTCGGCTTCGCACGGCGACATTGGCGTAGCGCATGCGCGCCGGGCGGTCGCCGCCCTGCTTGCCGATGCCCTGCTTGCCGATGCCCTGCTTGCCGACGCTGTGCATGCCGACGGCCTGCTTGACGGCACTCTGCACGAGCAGCATCGACAGCCTGTCGGCCCAGCCGCGCACCTCGCCCGGCTCCTGGCGCGAGTCGTCGCAGAGTCCCTCGGTGAGCGAGTCGCCGATCGCGACGTAGCGCTTCCAGCGCTTCCTCGGCGCCAGCTCGGGGGCGAGAGCGTCGCCCGGGCTGAGGATCGATGCCGGCGCCGTTCCCTGCTGCACCGCGATGGCATCCCGATAGTGACCGATCAGCTCGTCGCCGAGACGCGCCCAGGTGCGATGGGCTACCGAGTCGCGGGCGGCGATCGCGAACGCGCGGCGCTTGCCCCGGTCGCCGACGAGGTCGACGACCCGGGCGCGCAGATCATCCAGGTCGCCGGGGCGATAGAGCCAACCGGTGCGGCTGTTCTGCACCAGATCCAGCGGGCCTCCGCGCCCGGTGGCGACCACGGGGACGCCGCTCGCCAACGCCTCCTGGATGGTCTGGCAGAAGGTCTCGTTCTCGCCCGGGTGCACGAATAGGTCGAAGCCGGCGACTGCCTCACCGAGGCTGTCGCCTCCGAGGAAGCCGAGGAACGCGGCATCCGGCAGCTGCCTCTCGAGCGCGGCACGGCTCGGGCCGTCGCCGACGATGACCAGCTTCGTGTTCGGGAGATCGGCGATCGCCGCCAAGTCCTCGACCTGCTTCTCGGGGGCGAGACGGCCCACGTAGCCGATGATCGTCTCGCCGTGAGGGGCGAGCGAGCGACGCCACTGCTCGCTGCGACGCTCGGGGCGGAACCGTTCCGCGTCGACCCCGCGCGCCCACAGCCTCAGGCGGTCGACGCCCGCGCTCTGCAGCTCGGCGATGGAGGCGGATGACGGCGCGAGCGTCAGGGTGGCGCGCTGGTGGATGCGCGCGACGTGCTGGGCGAGCACCGGCTGCGCCGCGGGCATGCCGTAGCGCTCGGCGTAGCCCGGGATGTCGGTCTGGTAGATCGCGACCGTCGGGATCCCGAGGTGGTCGGCCGCCCGCAGCCCCTGCCAGCCGAGCACGAACGGGGAGGCCAGGTGCACGACGTCGGGGGCGAAGTCCCGCAGCATCGTGGAGAGCGAGGCGGCTCGGGCGAAGGTCAGCCGCACCTCGGGATACGACGGCAGCCCGACCGAGCGCAGCAGAGAGAGCTCGGAGCCGTGCGGTCCGATGGAGGCCTCGGCGCGACTGGCACGCGGGGCGATGACCCGGGTCTCATGCCCGTTCGCCTCGAGGTGCCGCAGCACCTGCAGGAGCGAATGGGTGACCCCGTTCATGTGGATGAGCGAAGATTCCGCGAACAAGACGACTCTCACGAACATCAGGATCGCCGCTCGCGACACGCGTTCGAGGCTCGTCGTGGCCGGAGCGCTGAGGGTTCACGCAGCATCCGCCTGCCGTTCCCCCGGATGTCTCATCCGGCCGATTCGCGTCGTCTGCTGTTCACCTGCGGGTGCGCCGCCCGCGGTCACGCCCGCTTAGGAGGTAGGGGCGGGCGTGGGCTCCGGCGTCGGGCTCCCGGTCCGCAGGTAGCTCGGAAGCGACGGGCAGTCGCGCTGCACCTGCGCCCACAGCTCGTCGGACACCGGGCTGCGCAGCAACTCGAGCGGATTGATCTGCAGCGGATCACCGCGCAGGAAGGCGGCCCGCGACGGCGCCGGCCCGACATCGATGCCGTGCTGCTCGTAGCACGGCCACAGCACGGTGGTCGAGTACCGCCAGAGCAGCAGCAGGCCCGCCGAGTCTGTCGGGTAATCGGGCTGGACTCCGCGCGCGAGCGTGAGGCACGAGAGCAAGGCCAACTCGGTGGTCGACATGCCTCCACCGCTGCCCGCGTAGAGGGCGACGTGGCCGATCCGCACGTGGAGTCCCTGGCTGTCGCGCCAGATCGCGGTGGCCGGAGCCGATCCGCCCAGCCCCGCACTCTGTTCGCAGCTCGCCACCGCGGTGATCGGGATGCCGAGCGGAAGCCGTTCCGCGCGGGCGTTTCCTCGCTCGGGCGTGGGGATGCCGCCGACGAGGAGGAGCACAATGGCGAGCGCGCCGAGCGCGGTCCCGACGACGACGCTCCGCCTCACCATGACTCCATCAGAACACACCGGATGCCCGGCAACTCATCCGAGCCTGCTTGGCTATTGCGCCCCGAACCCACCGACCGGGCTGAAGCCCGACGGGAGGGCGAACGGATCCCGGAGGCGTCTCGAGCGATCCGCGACGCGAACCAGCGCTGCCAGTTCGCCTGCGGCACGGTCGATGCGCTCCGGCAGACCGCCAGTGGAGGCGTCCCCGTCGCTGCCCCAGTCGCCGGAGGCCGCGTACACCGTCGTCGACGGAACGACCGCGTGCAGGTAGCTGAACAGTGGCCGCATCGCGTACTCGAGAGCCAGCGAGTGTCGCTCCGTGCCGCCCGTCGCGCCCAGGAGCACCGGGAGTCCCGTGAGGGCATCCGGGTCGAGCACGTCGATGAACGACTTGAACAGACCGCTGTAGCTGGTCGTGAAGATCGGCGTCACGAAGATCCCGCCATCCGAACTCGTGAGCCGATCGATCGCCGCCGCCAGCCGGGGCGCCGCAAAGCCGGTGAGAAGGTTGTTCGTGATGTCCTGCGCGAGGTCGCGCAACTCGATCACGTGCACCTCGGCGGGGACTCCGTCGTCGGCGAGCCGCGCGACCGTCGCCCGTGCCAACCGGTCGGCGAGCAGGCGCGTCGAGGAGGGCTGGCTGAGTCCGGCGCCGACGACGGTGATGCGCCGTGCATCCATGTTCGCCTCTCCGGAGGTTCCGTTCGCCTCTCCGGAGTTCTTCGAAAGGAAGTCCGTCATCGCGCGGCCCCCGCAACCTCGGCCGCGGACACCTCGGGAGAGACGGGTTCGCGCGCAGCCGCGACGAGCGACGCGTGCGTGGGCGCATCCGGAGTCTCGGCGGGACGGTCGACCGCCAGCTCCTTGCGGAGTACAGGCACGACCTCGCCACCCAGGATGTCGAGCTGCTCGAGAACCGTCTTCAGCGGCAACCCGGCGTGATCCATCAGGAACAGCTGGCGCTGGTAGTCGCCGTAGAGGTCGCGCATCCCGGCGTAGCGGTCGATGACCTGCTGCGGACTTCCGACGGTGAGCGGGGTCATCGTGCTGAAGTCCTCGAGCGAGGGGCCGTGACCGTAGACCGGCGCGTTGTCGAAGTACGGTCGGAACTCGGTGACGGCATCCTGCGACTTGGCGCGCATGAACGCCTGGCCGCCGAGGCCGACGATCGCCTGATTCGCGGTGCCGTGGCCGTAGTGCTCGAAGCGCTGCCGGTAGTAGCCGATGAGCTTTTGGTAGTGCTCGGCCGGCCAGAAGATGTTGTTTGCGAAGAACCCGTCGCCGTAGTAGGCGGCCTGCTCGGCGATCTCAGGGCTGCGGATGCTGCCGTGCCAGACGAAGGGAGCGACCCCGTCGAGCGGGCGCGGGGTCGAGGTGAAGCCCTGCAACGGAGTGCGGAAGTTGCCGCTCCAGTCGACGACGTCCTCGCGCCACAGGCGATGCAGGAGCGCGTAGTTCTCGATGGCGAGCGGGATGCCCTGGCGGATGTCCTGGCCGAACCACGGGTAGACCGGGCCGGTGTTGCCGCG
>JALYHS010000075.1 GCA_030776385.1 Actinomycetota bacterium | reverse complement strand
GCGCGGCGCCAGTTCGTTTCAGCTGCGGGGCGTGATGGCGCTCGAAGGCGCCATGCTCTCGATCCCCGCGGGAATCGTCGTGATCGTGCTCTCGACCCTGCTCGTCCCGGCACGTGGAACGCCGACGGGCCTCGTTCTCCCGGCCCTGGTCGCGCTGACGCCCCCGATCCTGTTCGCCGCGCTCGCCGTGACCCGCGACGGCCCGAGCGCGCTCGAGCGGCTGCTGACCCAACTGCGTGGGATCGCCGAGGTCGCCATGATCCTGTTGGCCGGGGTGTCGCTGTTCCTGCTGTCCCGCCGCGGCCTGGCGCAGGCGTCTGCCGCGGTCGGGATCGACCCGTTGCTCTCGGTGGCGCCGCTCCTGCTGGCGGTGGCTGTGGGGATCCTGGTTCTCCGTGGCTATCCGATCCCGATGCGCGCCGCGAGGCGTGCCGCGACCCGGGGTCGCGGACTTGCCGCGTTCGTCGGCTCGATTCGGGCCACCCGCTCGCCCACTATCGGCCTGGCGGGGGTGCTCGCCCTGGTCGTCGGCATCTCGGTCGCGCTGTTCTCGGCCGTGCTACTGACCACCTTCGACGGGGGAATCGAACAGGCCGCGTCCGAGTCCGTCGGCGCGGATGCGCGGGTCGACGCGCCCGCGCTCAGCCCGGCGCAGCGGCAGGCGGTCTCGGGAGTCGACGGGGTGCGTGCGGCCGCCGGCATCCACTATCTCGGACCCCTCACGGTGACCGACGCGCCCGTGAACGACAGCGTGACCCTGCTGCTCTCCGAGACGGTTCCGCTGCGGTCGCTGCGGCGGCTGCCGACGGGTCTCGGCACGGAGGTGAACGGGCGCATCCCTGTGGTGGTCTCGTCCGACCTGCTCGCCGAGCTCGGCAGGCAGCGCACCGCGACCATCGACGACGTGAAGGTGCGAGTCGTGGGGAGCCTCCCCGCCGATTCGCAGCTCGGCCCGACCACCGCCTGGGTGATCGCGGATGCCGAGTTCGCGACCAGATTCGGGACCGCGTTCACGCCTGAGGTGCTGCTGATCCGCGCGGATCCGGCGGCGTTGCCGACTCTCAGGGCGCCGCTCGAACGCGCGGTCGGAGCGGATGCCGCCGGCCAGAAGGCAGGGACGGGTGCGAGCGTCACCACCGTTCCGGAGGCCGCCGCCGCCCGCCAGAGCGAGCCCGTCGTGCGAGGGGTGCGGATCGGCCTGATCCTCGGAGCCCTGCTGTCCGTGCTGCTCTGCGCGATCGCCTTGGTGCTCTCGACGGTCTCGGCGGGGGTGGACCGCGCGAGGTCCGCCGGCATCCTGCGCACCCTCGGCATGCCGCGCCGGCGCCTGGCGAGCCTCATCGCGTGGGAGTTGGTGCCGGTCGCCGTGGTCGCGCTCGTCGCCGGTGCGCTGCTTGGCATCGCTCTGCCCTTCATCGTGACGGCCGCTGTTGATCTTCGCCCCTTCACGGGCAGCGTCGCCCGCCCCGTTCCTCTGCTGGACGCGCTGGCTCTCGGCGGAGTGCTCGCCGCGTTCTCCCTTGTCGTTCTCGCGGCAGGCCTCATCGCGATCGCGGTCGGCGATCGCGTCAACCCCTCAACCACCCTCAAGATGGGAGCGTCATGACGCCCACGATCGAATGCCACGAGCTGGTGAGGATCTTCTCGTCCACCGGCGTCGAGGTGCAGGCTCTCCAGGGCCTCGACCTGACCGTCGAACAGGGCGAGCTGACCGCGGTGGTCGGTGCCTCCGGGTCGGGCAAGTCGACCCTGTTGACGATCCTCTCCGGCCTGGATGTCCCGTCCGCCGGCCGCGCGAGCGTGGCGGGTCACGATCTGCTCGCGATGGGTCGCCGCGAGAGAACCGAGTATCGGCGCCGAACCGTCGGATTCATCTGGCAGCAGACGACGCGCAACCTCCTGCCGTACCTCACCGCGGCCGAGAACATCGCGATGGCGCTCGTGGTGGCGCGTTCCGCCCAGCGAGCGCGGGGCGCCAGGATCACCGAGCTGCTCGAGCTGCTCAGCATCGGCGAGCTGCGGGACCGTCTCCCGGCCGAGCTCTCGGGGGGCCAGCAGCAGCGGGTCGCGATCGCGGTCGCGCTGGCCAACGATCCCCAGGTGCTTCTCGCCGACGAGCCGACCGGTGAACTCGACGAAGCGAACTCGGAGATGGTGCTCGACGCATTCCGGGCGATCAACGAGCAGCTCGGCAGGACGGTGCTGATCGTCACGCACGACGACGGGGTCTCGGATCACGTGCGTCGCACCGTGCAGATCCGCGACGGTCGCACTTCGACCGAGGTGCTGCGCAGCACCCGCACCGACGACGCCGGTCGCCAGCACGACGTCGCCGAGGAGTTCGCGGTGCTCGACCGCGTCGGTCGCCTGCAGCTGCCGCTCGACTACATCACCCAGCTGAAGATGCGGGATCGGGTGCGGCTCGGGCTGACGGACGAGCACGTGACGGTGTCCCCGGTGCGGGACACGGGCGTTCCGCTGGTCGAGCCTGTCGAGACCGAGCCACCGCTGGTCGAGCCTGTCGAGACCGGTGCGCTCGACCCGGAAACGGAGGAGCGAGCATGACGCCCACCGCCTCCCTCCGCTGCGAGGGTCTCAGCCGCGACTACGGGCATCCGGGCGCCGAAGTGCATGCCGTGGTCGACGTGGAACTCGCGGTGTATCCGGGCGAACTCGTCGTGCTGCGCGGCCCATCGGGTTCGGGCAAGACGACCCTGCTCAACCTTCTCGGCGGCCTCGATCGGCCGACGACCGGGCGGGTCTGGGTGGGCGACCAGGAACTGAATACCGCGGATGACGATGAGCTCGCCCGCCTGCGCGGCACCCGTCTCGGCTTCGTGTTCCAGTCATTCGCGCTCCTGCCGATGCTCACCGCCTCGGAGAACATCGAGGTGCCGCTGCGGGTGATCCGCGCCGATCCGGAGCTGCGGGTCGCCCGGGTCCGCGAGCTGCTCGACCTCGTCGGTCTGAGCGGGCACGCCAACCAGCGCCCCGATGAGCTGTCCGGCGGCCAGCAACAGCGCGTCGGCATCGCTCGCGCCCTGGCGAATCGACCGGCTGTGCTGATCGCCGACGAGCCGACCGGCCAACTCGACAGCCGGACCGCGGTCGCGATGATGGAGCTCATCGGCCAGCTCGTGCTCCAGCAGGGAGCCGCCGCGATCGTCAGCACGCACGATCCGCTGATGGCCGCGTTCGCCGCCCGCACGCTGGAGCTGCACGACGGGCATCTGTCCGACGGGCAGGCGCACGGCCGGCACCGGGTCTAGCTGCGTGGCGTGCGCTGCGGTGCGATCAGGACCAGCGCCAGGTAGGTCACGAGGCCCACAGCAACGTGCATCATGGCGAGGTCAGCCACAGCGGGTGCCGGCTGGCCACCTCGCAGGATCCAGGCGTCGGGGGCGAAGCTCACGATCGTGACGATGATCGCCAGCCAGAGGTAGAGGCGCCGTGCCCGGGTCGTGACGAGGGTGATCAAGGGCCAGCCGATCGCCGCGCCGATGACGCCGATGGTTGTCAACTTCGCGTAGTCGCCGAACTGGTAGTGCTCGTAGCCCGCCGTCGACGGGAAGAGTGCAATACCGGCGGCCGCGAGGGCAGCGCAGGCCGCAATCGAACCCGCAAGCGCGATCACGGTGGCGAGCACCCAACGCCAGGGCGACGGTTGGGCGGCACCCCACGGGAAGTCGAGATGCAGCACCGCGGGCCCGCGCAGGGTGGGGGTCGTCATAGCTCACACGGTATCCAGCGAGCCTGGGCCGTACCCGCTCAGCCCGGTGAGAGTTCTCGAATGTTGTGACAGGCGGAGGGTGGCGCGGGATGCCGCCGACTACGCGACCTGCACCTGCACTTCGTGGTAGCCCGTCGCGCCGTCAGGCACGGTGTCGGCAATGGCGGAGGTCTGCACCTCGCCGTCGGCGCTGGTCGCCCTCACCCGCAGAGTGTGTTGACCGGAGCGCGCCGACCACGCGTACTTCCACTGCACCCAGGTGTCCGTCGAGATGGCCGGGGCGAGCTCGGCCTCGGCCCAGGCCTGGTTGTCGACCTGCACCTCCACCTTCTGGATGCCGGTGTGCTGATGCCAGGCGATCCCCGCGACGGTCACGGTGCCGGCCTTCACGCTCGTTCCCTGCTGGGGCACGTTGATCTCGGATTCCACTTTCACCGGACCGCGCGCGCTCCAGCCGCGCTGCGTCCAGTACGCGGAGTGCGCCGAGAACGTCGTGACCTGGAGCTCGACGACCCACTTCGTCGCCGAGACATAGCCGTAGAGGCCGGGGACCACCATCCGGACCGGATAGCCGTGCTCGGGCGGCAGGGGCTCCCCGTTCATCCCGACGGCCAGGATCGCATTGCGGTCGACCTCCTGCAGCACGCTGAGCGGAGTGCTGGCGGTGAAGCCGTCGTCGCTCCGCGAGAAGACCATGTCGGCGCCGGACTGGGGCTGAGCCCGCTCGAGCAGGTGACGGATCGGGTAGCCGAGCCACTTCGCGTTGCCGATCAGGTTGCCGCCGACCGCGTTCGACACGCACATCAGAGTCGTGTAGCTCTCCTCGAGGGGCAGCCGCAACAGTTCGGCGAAGGTGACGCTGATCGGGTTGGCGACCATGCCGCTGATCGAGAGTTTCCACTGGGTCGGATCGATCTGCGGGATCTGGAGCGCGGTGTCGATTCGATAAAAATCGGTGTTGGAGACGACGAGGGCCGGCACCCCGCCGATGCCGAGTTCGGCCCCGGCCGGGACAGCGGCGGCCTTCACGGCGGGTGCGGGAAGCTTGAGAGCGTTGCAGGCCGCCGTGGTGGCCCGCGCGCCGGCCTGCAGGGCGTAACCCCCTAGGGCCGTTACGGCTCCAAGGGTCACGGCACCGCTCGTCAGGCCGAGGAACTTGCGGCGCGTGAGCCGAGCTGCCTCGCGCCGCTGGGCCTCGGCCGCGCGGGCGAGTTCCAGCGCATTGGGCTGGCGGCCGCCCATTCCGGCGCGCACGGCCGCGGGATTGAGAGGACGCGGCCGAATCGGCTCATCCATCGCGCGGAGAAGTACCCCGAGCGTGATGAGCGCCACCACCGTCGCCGCCGCCGCGGGAATGATGTCGAACGGCGCCGAGCCGTTGCGGGTGATCGCGGCACCGACGCCGAAGACGCCTGCAGCTCCGATCACGACGCGGCCGAGCGGGGACTTCCAGCGCTCCAGCACGCCCGCCGCGCCCGCCACGATGGCGAGCACGATGCCGAGGCCGGTCAGGAGCGCCGCCTTGTCCCCCGTGCCGAAGAGAGCGATCGCCGTCTCCTTGGCCCAGCCGGGAGCGGCGTCGATCATCAGCGAGCCGACGACCAGTACCGGACTTGCGGCAGGGGCCACGATGGCGGCGATCAGTTCCGAGACGCCAAGCCCGAGAATGACGGCGGCGAGTCCTGCCGCCGCCGAAGGCAACCCGCCACGCAGTCGCCGACGAATGGAGAGCGGCGCAGGCGTCGGCGCGCTCGCGATCTCCCCTCCCGCCAGCGCGGGTTCGGGGTCGGACGACGCAGGCGGCGCACCGGGATCGGACATCGGACTCAGCCTACGTTCGGGATCTTCAGGATCGGCTGCGAATGCAGTTGACCGTCTGCGTTCCGCGGCCGACGGATTCTTACTCCGTAGGATGAGCCGCATGCCCGAGCCCGACGACGAAAGCGCCCGCGCCCTCGACGTCGATTCGGTGGAATGGCTCGCGTCTTTGCGCTCCGAGGGGCGGAGACAGAATCGCGCGCACCGTCGGCTGCATGACCTGTGCGTGCGCGCCGCTCGCACCGAAGTGAATCGGCGGCGCGGACGCATCCGGATCTCCGGCCCCGAACTCGAGGACCTCGCCGAGCAGGCCGCCGCAGACGCGATGGTCGCGGTGATCGCGAAGCTGGAGACGTTCCGTGGCGAGAGCCGATTCACGACCTGGGTCTACAAGTTCGTGATCTTCGAGGTATCCAGCAAGATCGGGCGACACTTCTCACGTCGCGAGACGGTCGCGTTCGAGCCCGAGGACTGGGAGCGGCTCGAGACGGACCCGGATGACGGCCCCGCGGCATCCGGAGAACGTCGCGAACTCGTGCGCCAACTCCGTCGCGCGATCGACGAGGACCTCACCGCGCACCAGCGCCGGATCTTCGAAGCGGCGGTCCTGCAGGGCATCCCCCTCGACCAACTGGCGGTCGAACTCGACACCAACCGCAACGCCCTCTACAAGACGGTGTTCGACGCGCGGCGTAAGTTGCGGGCGGCGCTCGCTGCCAACGGATATCTGGAACCGATCGCGGAACCACTCGACGAGGGCGAAGGGAGAGCATCGTGATGGACAAGGACGAACTGCAGGCGATGCTCACCGTCGACCCGCAGGATGGCGGCTGCAACGAGGTCTGGGACGCGATGGAGGTCTACGCCGAGTTGACGGCAGCCGGGGTCGACCCCTCGGTCGAGTATCCGCGGGTCGCGGCACACCTGCGTGATTGCGATCCGTGCACGCAGGACCTCGCGGGCGTGGTTGCGGCCGTGCTGGCGACGCGACCGCGGCGGCGGTTGTTCGGGCGCTGAGGCCTGCCTGCCGCGTTCGGGCCGGGC
>JALYHS010000074.1 GCA_030776385.1 Actinomycetota bacterium | reverse complement strand
TCCGCGGTGTGCGCAGCTGGGTTGTCGACAAGGAGATCGACGTGACGACGGGCGAACTCGTCGAGCAGATGCTCGAAACCGCATATGAGTCGGACCCGCCGCCCCGCGAGATCATCGTGCCCGCCCTCCCCGACGATGCGACGGCCCTCGAGACCTGGCTGGCTGCCATGCGTCCACGCGGAGGAGCGGTGTCGCTGCGCACGGCGCAACGCGGCGAGAAGGCCGCCGTGCTGCAGACCGCCACTCTCAACGCCAAACAGTCGCTGATGCTCTACAAGAGCCGCCGATCGGCCGACTACGTCTCGCGCACCCAGGCCCTCAATGACATCCAGGATGCCCTCGGCCTCGACGAGGCGCCGCTCCGGATGGAATGCTACGACGTCTCTCACCTCGGGGGGACCAACATCGTGGCTTCCATGGTGGTCTTCGAAGACGGGCTCCCGAAGAAGAGCGCATATCGAAAGTTCGCAGTGAACAGCTATGCCGACGACCTGGAGTCGCTGCATCAGGTACTCACCCGGCGCCTCTCGCACCTGGAGGACGACGAGGTCGCCGGTGTCGAGGAGGAGGAGAAACCGCTGATCGAGCCTGTCGAGATCGACGAGGAGGCCTCGACAGGCTCGACTGCCGGGCAGCGCAAACGGTTCGCTTACCGCCCGGGTCTGATCATCGTGGACGGCGGCCAGCCCCAAGTGGAGGCCGCCGCCCGCACGCTGGCCGAACTCGGCATCCACGACATCCCGCTGTGCGGATTGGCCAAGCGTCTGGAGGAGATCTGGCTGCCCGGCAACGACTTCCCGGTGATCCTGCCTCGGAACAGCGAGGCGCTCTTCATGCTGCAGCGCATCCGCGACGAGGCTCACCGTTTCGCGATCACCTTCCAGCGCGCGAAGCGCAAGAACGACATCGGATCGGTGCTCGGCGAGGTGCCAGGACTCGGCCCGGCCCGGGTGAAGCAGCTGCTCAAGCACTTCGGCTCCGTCACCCGCCTGAAGACGGCGACTCCCGAACAGATCGCCGAAGTCCGGGGGATCGGGCCCGCCCTCGCGGAGGCCATCGTCGCTAGGCTGAGCCCACAATGACCGACGGCACGACGTGATCGACATCACCCCGCGAGAGATGCTGGTCGTGACCGGGATGTCCGGCGCCGGCCGTTCCACTGTCGGCAACGCACTGGAGGACCTCGGCTGGTACGTCGTCGACAACCTGCCGCCGCAGATGCTCCGGCCGATGGTCGATCTGTCCGAGCATTCCGGGGACGCGATCCCCAAGGTGGCCGCCATCGTCGACGTACGCGGCGGCAAGCTGTTCGCCGACGTGCAGCAGGCGCTCGAGTCCCTCCGCGACAACGCAAGCGTGCGGGTGCTGTTCCTGGAAGCGACAGACGCCGCGCTGGTCCGCCGGTTCGAGCAGGTGCGGCGACCGCATCCACTGCAGGGCGACGGCACGTTGCTCGACGGAATCGCGTTGGAGCGAAGCCGGATGGCCGAGTTGCGGTCGCAGAGCGACATCGTGATCGACACCTCGGATCTCAACATCCACCAGCTGGCGACCGCCGTGGCTGAGCAGTTCTCCGATGACGCGAGCAACTCGACGCGGGTCACCGTAATGAGCTTCGGATTCAAATACGGGCTGCCCTCCGATGCCGACATGGTGGCGGATGCGCGATTCCTGCCGAACCCGTTCTGGGTTCCCGAGCTGCGGGCCCAGAGCGGACTCGACGAACCGGTGCGTGACTATTTACTGGATCGCGACGACGCCGAAGAGTTCATCGCCGCATACGTGGCAGCTCTCACCCCCGTGCTCGACGGGTACCGCCGGGAGAACAAACGGCACGCTACGATCGCTGTGGGGTGCACGGGTGGCAAACATCGCTCGGTCGCCGTCGCGGAAGAGCTGGGACGCCGTCTGCGTGACCTGCCGAGCGTGACCGTCAATGTGCGGCACCGCGACCTGGGCAGAGAATGACGAAGCGGAGACGCTGACCCCCAGAGAATTTCCGGAAGCCCTGCGGCTTCCGCCGTTGACAGTGAGGAAGACCGCGTGGCACTGACCGCCGACGTCAAAGAAGAGCTGGCCGGTGTCGAGGTCGGCAAGACGACGGTGCGAGCGGCGGAGTTGGCGGCTCTGCTCCGGTTCTCCGGCGGCCTGCACATCATTTCGGGCCGGATCGCTGTCGAATCCGAGCTGGACTCTCCGCAGATCGCTCGTCGGGTGCGCAAGGACCTGGCCGAGCTCTACGGCGTCCGAAGCGAGGTGTCGGTCATTTCGGGCAGCAACCTGCGTCGCACGAGCACATACCTGGTCCGCGTGATCGATGGCGGCGAGACCCTGGCCCGTCAGACCGGGCTTCTGGATGCACGGCGCCGGCCCGTCCGAGGCCTCCCGAACCGGCTCACCACCGGCTCGCGGGAAGAGCTCGCCGCCGTCTGGCGCGGAGCCTTCCTGGCCCACGGATCGCTCACCGATCCCGGCCGCTCCGCCGCCCTCGAGGTCAGCTGCCCGGGTAACGAGTCGGCGATGGCCCTCGTCGGGGCCGCGGGACGATTGAAGATCTCCGCCAAAGCACGTGAGGTGCGCGGGGTGCACCGGGTGGTCATTCGCGACGGTGAAGCCATCGGGGCGATGCTCAAGCTCATGGGCGCCGAGCGCAGCCTCGCCGCCTGGGAGGAGCTGCGACAGCGCCGCGAGGTGCGCGCAACGGCCAACCGTCTCGTCAATTTCGATGACGCGAACCTCCGCCGCTCGGCTCAGGCCGCCGTCGCCGCATGCGCGCGTGTCGAACGGGCGCTCGAGCTGCTCGGTGACGACGTGCCGGAGCACCTGCGGTACGCGGGCGAGTTGCGGCTGCGCTTCCGCGACTCCAGCCTCGACGAGCTCGGTCACCACGCCGACCCGCCGATGACGAAGGATGCCGTGGCCGGCCGCATCCGCCGCCTGTTGGCCATGGCGGACAAGCACGCCGCCGACAACGGCCTGCCCGGCACCGACCACGGTCTCCCCGACGACCTGGATTAGCAACTCGCCTGAATCTTCGCTGAACTTCCGCTCTCGGGAAGCGCGGAGGTTTCAGGGTGGTTGTCGTCAATAGACTGAACAGGTCACCCCGTGGGGCGAATTGTTCCTCCCCCGGGGATCAACCGCTAGGAGAAAATCGATGGCTGACTACACGCTCCCCGAACTTCCGTACGACTATGCCGCTCTCGAGCCGCATATCAGCGCGAAGATCATGGAGCTCCACCACGACAAGCACCACGCCGCATACGTGACCGGCGCGAACACCGCGCTGGCCCAGATGGCGGAAGCCCGCGACTCGGGCAACCTCGGCAACATCAACAAGCTCGAGAAGGACCTCGCCTTCCACCTCGGCGGTCACGTCAACCACTCGATCTTCTGGACGAACCTCTCACCGGACGGCGGCGACAAGCCGGTCGGCGAGTTGGCGGCCGCGATCGACGACGGTTTCGGCTCCTTCGACAAGTTCGTCGCGCACTTCACCGCGGCGGCGAATGGTCTGCAGGGATCCGGATGGGCCGTGCTCTCGTGGGATCCGATCGGCAAGCAGCTGATCATCCAGCAGCTCTTCGACCAGCAGGCCAACACCGCGATGACGACCATCCCGGTGCTCCAGCTGGACATGTGGGAGCACGCCTTCTACCTCGACTACTTGAACGTCAAGGCGGACTACGTGAAGGCGTTCTGGAACATCGCGAACTGGGAGAACGCGGGGCTCCGCTTCACCACCGCGCGCGAGAAGACCGAGGGCCTGCTGCTACTGTCGTAGTGGTTTCGGCCGGGGTTCACGCCTTGTGACGAGGGCTCCGGCCGGCCCCCTTCCACCACATTTCCGGCGCTGCCACCGCGCCTCAGCAAGGAGAAACTGTGTCTGTCAAGATCGGCATCAACGGCTTCGGTCGCATCGGTCGTAACTTCTTCCGCGCGGCTCTTGCCAAGGGGAGCGAGATCGAGATCGTCGCGGTCAACGACCTCGACAACCCGGCTGCCCTCGCCCACCTGCTGAAGTACGACACCGTTGCAGGTCGCCTGAACGCGACAGTCGAGGTCGACGGCGACACCATCATCGTCAACGGCAAGCCGATCAAGGTGCTCGCCGAGCGCGACCCCGCCGCCCTGCCGTGGGGTGCCCTCGGTGTCGACATCGTCATCGAGTCCACTGGCCGCTTCACGAAGTCGGCGGATGCCCGCAAGCACATCGAGGCCGGCGCGAGGAAGGTCATCGTTTCCGCTCCTGCCACGGGGGACGACGTCGCCACGCTGGTCCTGGGTGTCAACGAGGGCACATACGACTCGGCCGTTCACGACATCATCTCCAACGCCTCGTGCACGACCAACTGCCTCGCGCCGCTCGCCAAGGTCTTCATGGACAACTTCGGCATCGAGCGCGGCCTGATGACGACCGTCCACGCGTACACGGCCGACCAGAACCTGCAGGACGGCCCGCATAGCGACCTCCGTCGCGCTCGCGCCGCCGCCGCGAACATCATCCCGACTTCGACCGGCGCTGCCAAGGCGCTCGGCCTGGTCATCCCTGAGCTCGTCGGCAAGCTCGACGGCTACGCTCTGCGCGTTCCGGTCATCACCGGCTCGATCACCGACCTGACCCTCACGGCCTCCCGCCCGGTCACCGTCGCCGAGATCAACGCCGCGTACAAGGCCGCCGCTGAGGGTCCGCTCAAGGGCATTCTCAGCTACACCGAGGACCAGATCGTCTCCAGCGACATCCAGGGTGACCCGCACTCGTCGATCTTCGACGCCGGACTCACCAAGGTGATCGGCGACCAGGTCAAGGTCGCGTCCTGGTACGACAACGAGTGGGGCTACTCGAACCGACTCGTTGACATCACCGAGTACGTCGCCGACCGCCTGTAACCGCGATCGTGGCGCTCCGCACCATCGAGTCGCTGGGGGATGTTCGAGGCACGCGGGTCATCGTCCGCTGCGATCTGAATGTCCCGCTCGACGACGGCACGATCACCGATGACGGGCGAATCCGCGCGTCGGTCGGCACCATTCAGGAGCTGACCCGCGCGGGGGCGAAGGTCATTGCGATCTCACACCTGGGCCGTCCCGACGGGCAGCCGGACGCCCGGTACAGCCTCGCGCCCGTCGCGATCCGGCTGGGCGAGTTGCTCGGCGCACCGGTCGCCTTCGCCGGCGATACGATCGGCGACGGGGCACATGCGGTGGTCACCGCGTTGCAGGATGCGCAGGTTGCTCTGCTTGAGAACCTCCGGTTCGACGGGCGAGAGACCTCGAAGGATTCGGCTGAACGTGAGGAGTTCGCCGCCTCGCTCGCCGAGTTCGGCGACGCCTTCGTCTCCGACGGTTTCGGCGTCGTGCACCGCAAGCAGGCCAGCGTGTACGAGCTCGCGC
The DNA here is from genome assembly GCA_030776385.1 of Actinomycetota bacterium. Lineage (GTDB taxonomy): Bacteria > Actinomycetota > Actinomycetes > Actinomycetales > Microbacteriaceae > Lysinimonas. Next base: position 3,954 of record JALYHS010000074.1, on the reverse strand, counting down.
AGGCGTTGCCCTCCGCGGCCGGACGCCTGGTCGAGACCGAACTGGGCGTGCTCGCGAAGCTGACCCGCGATCCGGCCAAGCCGTACACGGTCGTGCTCGGCGGTTCGAAGGTCAGCGACAAGCTGGGTGTCATCGAAGCGTTGCTGCCCAAGGTCGACCGGCTGCTGATCGGCGGCGGCATGCTGTTCACCTTCCTCGCCGCGCAGGGCCACAAGATCGGCAAGAGCCTGCTCGACGCCGATCAGCTCGACACCGTGAGGCGCTACATGGCCGAGGCTGAGGAGCGCGGCATCGACCTCGTCATCCCCACGGATGTCGTGGTCGCCTCGAAGTTCGGAGCCGACGCCGAGCACGTGGTCGCGCCCGCGGACGCCATCGAGAGCACCCCGTTCGGCGCAGACGGACTCGGACTCGATATCGGACCCGAGACCGCCGCCCACTTCGCCGAGCTCATCGAAAGCTCCGCCACGGTGTTCTGGAACGGGCCGATGGGCGTCTTCGAGCTCGAGCCGTTCGCGGCGGGCACGAAGACGGTGGCCGAGGCCCTCACCCGCGTCCACGGTCTTGGCGTGGTCGGGGGAGGCGATTCGGCGGCCGCGGTGCGCTTGCTCGGTTTCGCCGATGACCAGTTCGGTCACATCTCCACCGGTGGTGGAGCCAGCCTCGAGTTCCTCGAGGGCAAAGAACTCCCCGGCCTGGAGGTACTCGGATGGCAGTAGCACGTGGTGCAGATTCGTCGGTGACGAAGCGGACCCCGCTCATCGCGGGGAACTGGAAGATGAACCTCGACCACCTGCAGTCGATCGCCTTCGTCCAGAAGCTGGCATGGACGTTGAAGGACGCTCACCACGATGCGACCACCGTCGAGGTCGCGGTATTCCCGCCGTTCACCGACCTGCGCTCGGTGCAGACGCTGGTGAAGTCGGATGACCTGCCGATCGCCTTCGGCGGGCAGGACCTGTCCGAGCACGACAGCGGGGCGTACACGGGGGAGATCTCCGGTGCCTTTCTCAAGGCGCTCGACGCGAAGTACGTCATCATCGGGCACTCGGAGCGTCGTCAGTACCATGGCGAGACCGACGAGCAGATCGCCGCGAAGCTGGCGGCGGCTCACCGTCACGGTGTCGTGCCGATCGTGTGTGTCGGCGAGACGGCCGAGGACCTCGAGACGCACGGACCGAGTGCCGTCCCGGTGGCGCAGCTCCGGGTCGCGCTCGGTGGGGCGGTCGCCGGCCAGGAGGTCGTCGTCGCATACGAGCCGGTCTGGGCCATCGGCTCCGGCCTGGCCGCCACGAGCGAGCAGGCACAGCAGGTCTGTGCCGCACTGCGTCGCGTCGTCGCCGAGGTCCTGGGCGAGGAGGCAGCAACGACCACGCGCATCCTCTACGGGGGTTCGGTGAAGGCGGCGAACATCGCGGGTTTCATGCGGGAGACGGATGTCGACGGCGCGCTCGTCGGGGGAGCAAGCCTGCTGCTCGACGAGTTTTCGTCGATCGTGCGCTACCAGAAGCACGTCGGAACCTGAGCAGCCTCAGCCCCTGACGTATACTGAACGCCGGTCTCCGACCGCTTTCGAAAGGTTTTCCGCTCGTGGCAATTCTTCAGGTCATCGTTGAGGTGGTGCTGGGCATCACGTCGCTGCTGCTCACCCTGCTGATCCTGCTGCACCGTGGCCGCGGCGGCGGCCTGTCCGACATGTTCGGCGGCGGCGTGACCTCGAACCTCGGCGCCTCGGGCGTCGCGGAGCGCAACCTGAACCGGATCACAGTCATCCTGGGCCTCGTCTGGATCACCAGCATCGTGGTACTGGGCCTCATCATCAAGTTCGGCGGATAGGACCCCTCATGGCATCAGGTGGAAGCGCAATTCGTGGATCGCGGGTCGGATCCGGTCCGATGGGCGAGCAGGACCGTGGCTACCACGCCGAGCGTGTGAGCGTCTCGTATTGGGATGTTCTGGGCAATGAAACGGTGCGCTTCTTCGCGGCGAATCTGCCCGATGAGGAGATTCCCGAAGTGATCGACAGCCCGAACTCCGGGCTTCCGGCCGGCCGCGACAAGGAGAATCCTCCGCAGCTCGCGAAGATGGAGCCGTACAAGACGCACCTCGCCTACGTGAAGGAGCGCCGTTCCGAGAAGGAGGCCGAGCAGCTTCTCGACGAGGCGCTCGAGCAGTTGCGCGCGCGTCGGGGAACAGTCTCGAAATAGCGGTCACCCGCAGGCGAGCGTCACCTCCAGGCGACTAGACGCCGCCCGAGGTGTCGTCGGCCGACGTCCAGTAGTACGACGGCGCGATCAGGTTCTCGGGCACCTCGGCGGCGGCCTCGCGGTCGACGAAGAACACCGTGCGACGCCGGCCCTCGGCGCCCGCTGCGGGCACGTCGTTGACGTTGGCACCCGCTAAGGCGAGACCGAGAGCGGAGGCCTTGTCGCTGCCTGCCAGGACCAGCCAGATGCGGTCCGAGGAGTTGATGACCGGCAGCGTGAGCGTCAGGCGCTCCGGTGGCGGCTTGGGGGAGTCGATCTCGGCGACGACGACGCGCTGCGTCTCGTGCACGGCGGCGTGATCCGGGAACAACGACGCGATGTGGCCGTCGGGCCCGACCCCCAGGAAGGTGATGTCGAAGCGGGGGTAACGGCCGCCGTCGTTGGCCGCCGCCGCGAGCTGCTGCTCGTAATGCAGCGCCGCCTGCTGGATGTCAGCCTGCTCGCCGGGTGCGGGCAGCGATTTGATCTGGGAGGCATCCAGGGTGAGGTGGTCGAGCAGGGCTTCGCGGGACTGGGTGTCGTTGCGCTCGGGGTCGCCAAGCGGAAGGTAGCGCTCGTCACCCCACCAGAAGGTGATCCTGCTCCAGTCGACGCTGTCGCGGGCGGGGGAACTGTTGATCGCAGCGAGAACCGCCGAGCCCATCGTGCCGCCGGTCAGGCAGACGTTCGCCTCACCCAGATCGTCGAGCACGTCGATGATCTTGGTGATGAAGCGGGCGGCGACGCTGCCGGCCAGTGCTGCCTTGTCGGGATGCACGAGCACCCGTCGCTCATTCGTCACGCGGTCGAGCTCCGTTTCTTTGCGGTCGAGGTCGAGGCAGCGGCCTTCGATGCAGCAGCCTTTTTCGACGCAACGGCCTTCTTCGCCGGGCGCGCCCGCCGCGGAGCCGGGGCGCTCAGCTGTGGGACTCCCCGCTGCACGACCTCGCCGAACAGGTCGTCGGGGTCGAGCCGACGAAGCTCCTCGGCGAGACAGTCTCGCAGGTTGCGCCGAGGAAGCGAGATGTCGTGCGTAGGTTGGTTGGGCTGCACCAGCGTCGCGATTCCGGGCGTTACACGCTCCAGTTCGACGGCACCGGACGGCCGCTCCAAGCGAACCCCGTGGATGCCGCTCGAGCCGTGCACGGGGCTCGTGATCTCCATCTCGACCGGGACCTCGAGCGCGAGCTGCAACCAAGCGGCGAGCAGCTCGGTGGAGGGGGAGTCGGACGAACCGCTCACCGCGACGGCCGTCACCTCCTCGAACGGTGGCTGATCGAGAACGGCGGCGAGCTGAGCTCGCCACAGTGTCAGACGGGTCCATGCGAAGTCGGTGTCACCGGGCGCGTAGTGGGTCCCGAGGTCTTTGAGGGCCTGCACCGGGTTCGCGGCCGATGCGGCATCCGTAATCCGACGCTGCGCGATCTTGCCGAGCGGCGAGGTACTGGGCTCGGAGGGACCGTTCGTCGGCCACCAGACCACGACGGGGGCATCCGGCAGCAGCAGGCTGGTGACCAACCCCTCCTCGTCGGATGCGGTGTCGCCGTACGCGCGCAGGAGGATGACCTCGCTGGCGCCCGCGTCACCTCCGACTCGGATCTGCGCGTCGAGGCGTGGATCCTCCTTCACGGCCGGATCCGGATTCTTCGAGAGCACGATCACCCGCATCGGATGCTCGCGCGAGGCGTCGTTGGCGGCCTCGATGGCC
>JALYHS010000073.1 GCA_030776385.1 Actinomycetota bacterium | reverse complement strand
ATGCCCCGTCGCACGAGACCGCGCGCTGAGACGATGACGCTCACCGCTTGCGCGGCGCCGGCCGGCCCCGGGCGGCGCGTCGACGGGGCGCCGTCCGACGGTCGATCACGGGCGGCTGATCGGCGTCGTCGGTCGTGGCCAGGATCGTCTCCGTCGGTTCGGGGGAGCGGGAGGAGGCCGGCGGTCGGCGGACAGCTGGCGCGGGTCCTCAATGTCGTTGGTCCGCGGGTGGAAGTCAATCGCCCGGGCGGACAGCCGTGATGCCGGAGGAAGCCCGGAATCCGGGGCCATGACGCCGCGCTACGGTGTGGGGACCCAATCCGAGGAGTGCCTGGCGGTGACGATGCCCGGGCTGACGCGACGTCGGCCGCAGCTGGATGCCGCCGGTGCCGCGTTGGAGGAGTTCTTCGGTGCGCTCCCCTCCGGCCGCACCGAGCTGCTCGCCTGGGTGGTGCGGCACCCCCGGCAGGTTGCGCGCGCTGCGCGAACCATCCGGGCGCTCCCGCTGCTCCGAGTGACTCCGTCGCAGACCCCCGACGGCCGCGTGCTCTCCGCGGGGCTGGCTCGGCAGTCGGTGCTCGCTCGCCGCCTCGTCGCCGGGACGACGTCGGTGGTCCTCATCTCGGACGATCCGGACGCGTACTCCGCGGGATACCGCAGGAAGACGTTGCGGAAGCAGCGCAACGACGCCGTGCGCGATGGCGTGCACTGGGTCCGGGTGGACGACCACGCCGAACGGGCATTGCTGCTCGAGCGGGCGAACGCGGGGGAGCGCGCCCATCCCGACAGCCGCTACCGCACGCAGGACCCGGACAACTCGGATCTGCTTCCACTGTCCGGATGGTGGGTCGCGCTCTCCGGAGACGAGACACCCCTGCTGCTCGCCGTCGCGGCGATCGACGGGCGATGGGCGATGCTCCGCTACTTCCGGGTGCTGGAACGCACCCAGGACGGCTTCCGCGCGCGGTTCCTGATGATGGATGTGCTGGTCCGCGAGCTGGCCGCCCTTGGTGTGCGGGTGCTCGCGACGGACATGAGCCCGATCCGTCTCACTCCGGGGCTCCGCGACTTCCAGCACCGTGTCGGGTTCGAGCTGGTGCGGGTCCGGACCGGCCGAGGCCGGGGCTGACCGTCGATTCTTGACGGCTTCTCCGTCCGCCTGCCCTTGACTGCGGGGGCCGCAGTACGCAAACCTCCGGGGCCGCGTAACGGCTTGCCGTCGATTCCTCGCCAGTGTGTGGCCGTGCCTTTACAGTCCCTCCACCCCCCGAGTGGACCGATCGACGAGCTGGGAAGGGGCGGGCATGCGCATCCTCTTCGTCGGCCTGAACTACGCCCCCGAGCGCACGGGCATCGCCCCCTACACCTCGGGCATGGCGGCGGGGTTCGCGGCGCTGGGCCATCAGGTCCGGGTCATCACCGCGTTCCCGCACTACCCCGAGTGGCGGTTCCTCGACGGCGGAACCGAGCGCACGCAGCGCTCGAAGCTCGACGGCGTCGACCTGCTGCGAGTGCGGCACCGCCTGCCGAAGCACGGCTCCTCCGTCTCCCGGGTGATCTCGGAGCTGTCCTTCGGCGTGCGGGCACTGGTCGCAGCCTGGGGGCGGCCGGATGTCGTCGTGCTGGTCTCGCCGGCGATGTTCGCCAGCGCGCTGCTGGCGCTCCGTGCGCGGCTGCGTGCGAGCCGACGCCTGATCGTCTGGGTGCAGGACCTCTACGGGCCCGGTGTCCGGGAGACGAGCGCAGGTGACCGTTTCGGCCTGGCGGAGCGGGTGATCGACGGCGCCGAGCGCGGTCTGCTGCGGCGTGCCGCGGGCGTCGTCGTGATCCACGACCGCATGGTCGACGAGATCGTGGCGTCCGCCGGCGTCGACCGCAGGCGGGTGACGGTCGTGCGCAACTGGTCGCACGTGTCGACGGCGTCGCACACGGGCAGGGTGCGGATGCGCGAGCGGCTCGGCTGGGCGCAGGACGAGACGATCGTCCTGCACACCGGCAACATGGGGGCCAAGCAGGCGCTCGGCAACGTGATCGAGGCAGCCCGTCTGGCCGACGCGCAGCAGGCGCCGGTGCGATTCGTCCTGATGGGCGACGGCAACACGCGCAGCGCGATCGAGGCGGGCGCCGTCGGCGTCGAACGGCTGCAGATCGTGGACGCCGTGCCGGAGTCGCAGTACCTGGACGCGCTGCGGGCGGCGGACGTGCTGCTGGTGAACGAGCACCCGGCCCTGCGCACGACGGCCCTGCCGAGCAAGATGACCTCCTACTTCGCGAGCGGCCGCCCGGTCGTCGCGGCCACGAGCGCGGACAGCCTGACCGCATCGGAGCTGATCAGCGCCGACGCCGGTCTGCGCGTGGATCCCGGTGATCCCGCGGCGCTCCTCGCGATCGTGCAGCGCCTTGCGGCAGACCCGGCGCTCGCCGCCCGCCTCGGGGTGCATGGGCGCCGATATCGCTTGGCGCACCTCACCGAGCATGCGGCGATCGCCGCATTCGGTCGCGCGCTCCGCGAGCAGCACGGAGTGGGGGCG
>JALYHS010000072.1 GCA_030776385.1 Actinomycetota bacterium | reverse complement strand
GTGCGGTGATGAGGCGGAACGAGAGCTCGGTCACGCGGCCCGTGGTGTGGGTGCGCTTCGGACCCACGTGGCTGCCGACGAGTTCGGGCGGGAGGAGCACACCCGTCCAGCGCTGGATGCCCTGCCGCGCGACCGGATCGTTGGTGTCGGAGGCCCAGACGCGCTGCGTGCGCTCCAGGATCCCGAGGTCGATGCGTCCGCCGCCGCTCGCGCAGGACTCGATCTCGAGCCCAGGATGCCGGCGGTGCAGTTCGTCGAGGAGCGCGTACAGCGCACCCGTCTGCGCGTGCACACCCGCGGTCCCGGTGCGCCGGTCGATCGGTTCGGCAAGATCGCGATTGTGGTCCCACTTGATGAACGCGATGTCGAGCGAGGCGACCAGAGACGAGATCCGCTCGAGCAGGTAGTCCCAGGCGTCGGGGTGCGCGAGGTTGAGCACGTGCTGTGTTCGCCAACTCGGCCCGTAGCCGGCGCTGGAGGCGAGCATCCACTCGGGGTGTTCGGTCTCGAGCCGCGAACCCGGGTTGACCATCTCCGGCTCGAACCAGAGCCCGAACTCCATGCCGAGTTCGCGAACGCGCGCGGCCAGCGGCTCGAGACCGTCCGGCCACACCGCCGGGTCGACGAACCAGTCGCCGAGGCCCGCGCGGTCGTTGCGGCGGTCGAGGAACCAGCCATCGTCGAGCACGAACCGCTCCACCCCGACGGACGCGGCGACCTCGGCCAGCCGGTTCAGCGGCTCGAACGCGTGGTCGAAGTAGACGGCCTCCCAGGTGTTGAGCACCAGGGGGCGGGGGCGACGCGGATGCGCGGCTCCCGCGCGCACGGAGGCGTGCAGCCGCGCGCTCAGCCCGTCGATGCCGGCGTCGCTCCAGACGAAGACCGCGTCCGGAGTCCGGTAGCTCTCGCCAGGGTCCAGGCGGAGCTCGCCGGGGAGCAGGTTCTCGCCCACTCCGAGCAGGGAACTCAGAACGCCGACGCCCTCGCTGAGGCGCTCGACGAGGTACTCGCTGTCGCCGCTCCAGGCGAGGTGCGCGGCCCAGACCTCGCCATGCCGGAATCCAAAGCCGGGGGCGCCCGCCATCGAAAGCAGCGGGCTGTCGTGCCCGGGTCGCCCTCGGCGGGCGGCGCGTCTGTGCGTCCCGTCCACAAGCGCGGAACGCTGTGGGCGTCGCTCCGACGACCAGCGTCCGGTGAGGTCGAGCACCTCATCGGCACGTGCGGGAAGAGGAAGCAGGATGCGGAACGCGTCGAGGTCGAGCGCGTCCGGCCCGGTGTTGGTCAGCTCGGCCGCGGCGCGCAGCACGCCGTGCGCGTCGAGGTCGTACGCCAGCTCGACGCGCAGGCCGGCCGCGCCATCCGTCATCAGGAAGGTCACACCGGACTCGTCCCGGTCCTCGATGGCCTCGAGCGCGAACCTGGGAAACAAGGCGCGACCGGCTCGCTGCAGTTCCAGGGCCGCCGTGCCCGCCCAGCTTTCGGCCTGGCCGGGAAGCACGGACACGCGGCGCGCAGTGTCGAGTGAACTGTGCGCCACTCCGCCGTCGTCACTTGCCGCGAGGCCGGCGGCGAATGCGTCGGCGTCCCCACCGGGATCCGCTCCCCAGTAGGTGATCGCGGGCAAACCGGCCGGCGGGAGCGAGAAGCTGACGGTGGTGCCGGCAGCCGAGATCGCCAGGCCGCTCAATGCGTCGAGAGGTCCATGCATGACCACGACGCTAGCGCGACACGCCCGGCTTGCAGCAAATGCAACCGTGTGGCAAACTCGTCTAGTTCAACATTCTGCGCGTTCGCGTGCGGATCACTGTCAGAGCAGTGCACAACCGAAAGAACTGTGCCTCGCTGGGTCGTCACGACCGGCGCGGGGGACCGGTTCTTGACACTGGTTGGGCGGCGGGCAGAAGAGCACAGCTTCACTCGAATCCCCTTTCCCTCAAGAAACGGTATGTCGTGCGCTCCGAAGGGGCCGCGACACGCCCGACCGCGTGGGGCGGACGGATTGACAGAAGAACAGCGGTGCGCGAGCAGAGATGTGTCGCGCGGGTACGGGTCCGAGAAGGATGCCGTGCGGAAATAGGAGGAAAGACATGGCGGGACAGAAGATCCGCATCCGGCTCAAGTCGTACGACCACGCCGGCCTCGACGCGTCGGCGCGCAAGATCGTCGACACGGTGACCCGCGCAGGCGCGACCGTCGTCGGTCCGGTGCCCCTGCCCACGGAGAAGAACGTGATCGTCGTGATCCGCTCCCCTCACAAGTACAAGGACAGCCGCGAGCACTTCGAGAAGCGCACCCACAAGCGCCTCATCGACATCATCGACCCGACGCCGAAGGCCGTCGACTCGCTCATGCGTCTCGACCTCCCCGCCGACGTCAACATCGAGATCAAGCTCTAGGGACATCGCATGACATTCACCAAGACGACCAAGGGACTGCTGGGCACCAAGCTCGGCATGACCCAGGTCTGGGATGAGAACAACAAGCTCGTTCCCGTCACCGTCGTTCAGGCCTCGCCCAACGTGGTGACCCAGGTCCGTTCGCTCGAGAAAGACGGCTACGCCGCGGTTCAGATCGCATACGGCGCCATCGACCCGCGCAAGGCGAACAAGCCCGCGACCGGCCACTTCGAGAAGGCCGGCGTCACGCCGCGCCGTCACCTCACCGAGATCCGCACCGCCGATGCCGCCGAGTACACGCTCGGCCAGGAGCTCGCGGTCGACATCTTCGAGCCCGGCCAGTACGTCGACGTCGTCGGCACCAGCAAGGGCAAGGGATTCGCCGGTGTCATGAAGCGCCACAACTTCAAGGGCGTCTCGTCGTCGCACGGTTCGCACCGCAACCACCGCAAGCCCGGCTCGATCGGTGCGTCCTCGACGCCAAGCCGCGTCTTCAAGGGCATGCGGATGGCGGGGCGCATGGGTGGCGATCGTGTCACCGTGCAGAACCTCAAGGTGCACTCTGTCGACCTCGAGAACGGCCTCGTGCTGATCAAGGGAGCCGTCCCCGGCGCCCGCGGTCGCCTCGTCTTCGTCCGCAACGCCGTGAAGGGAGCCTGACCATGGCTGACTCCACCCAGCTGAGCGTCCTCGACGCGAAGGGCAAGTCGACCGGTTCGGTCGATCTGCCTGCTTCGATCTTCGACGTCCAGACCAACGTCCCGCTGATCCACCAGGTCGTGACGGCGCAACTCGCCGCGGCACGCCAGGGCACGCACAACACGCTGCGTCGCGGCGAGGTGTCCGGTGCCGGCCGCAAGCCGTTCAAGCAGAAGGGAACCGGTCGCGCTCGTCAGGGTTCGATCCGCGCCCCCCAGCACACCGGCGGTGGCATCGTCCACGGACCGCACCCGCGCGACTACTCGCAGCGCACCCCCAAGAAGATGATCGCCGCGGCTCTGCTCGGCGTGCTGTCGGATCGGGCCCGCGGCGAGCGTCTTCACGTGATCGAGAACTTCGGCACCAGCGGCCCCAGCACGAAGAACGCCTCGGCGCTCCTGGCGGACGTCGCTACGAGCAAGAACGTTCTGATCGTGCTCGAGCGCGGTGACGACGACACCTTCAAGAGCGTGCGCAACCTCAAGCACGTGCATGTGCTGTTCGCCGATCAGCTCAACGCATACGACGTCGTCGTCAGCGACGACATCGTCTTCACCAAGGCCGCGTTCGACTCATTCGTGCAGGCGAAGGTCTCGACAGGCTCGACCAACGCAGGCTCGACCAACGCAGGCTCGACCAGCGCAGGCTCGACCAGCGCAGGCTCGACCAACGATGAGGAGGCCGGCAAGTGAGCGGCTACAACAAGGACCCCCGCGACGTCATCCTGTCGCCGGTCGTCAGCGAGAAGAGCTACAGCCTGATCGACGACGGCAAGTACACCTTCGTGGTGGACCCGCGCTCCAACAAGACCGAGATCAAGCTCGCCATCGAGAAGATCTTCAACGTCAAGGTCGGATCGGTGAACACGCTGAACCGTACCGGCAAGAAGCAGCGCACCAAGTTCGGCATCGGCAAGCGCAAGGACACCAAGCGCGCCATCGTCACGCTCAAGTCCGGCACCATCGACATCTTCACGGCTGTCGGCTAGGTCCGGGGAGGAACACACCATGCCTATTCGCAAATACAAGCCGACGACTCCCGGTCGCCGTGGCTCGTCGGTCGCCGACTTCGTCGAGATCACGCGCTCCACGCCGGAGAAGTCGCTGCTCAAGCCGCTGCACAAGACCGGTGGCCGCAACAACACCGGGCGCATCACGACTCGCCACATCGGTGGCGGCCACAAGCGTCAGTACCGCGTCATCGACTTCAAGCGCAACGACAAGGACGGCGTCGACGCCAAGGTCGCGCACATCGAGTACGACCCGAACCGCACGGCGCGCATCGCGCTGCTGCACTTTGTGGACGGCACGAAGCGGTACATCATCGCCCCGAACAAGCTCAACCAGGGCGACGTCATCGAGTCGGGTCCTGCTGCCGACATCAAGCCCGGCAACAACCTCCCGCTGAAGAACATCCCCGTCGGTACCGTCATCCACGCGATCGAGCTGAAGCCGGGTGGGGGCGCCAAGATGGCGCGTTCCGCCGGTGCCTCGGTGCGTCTCGTGGCCAAGGACGGACCATACGCCCAGCTGCGTCTGCCCTCGGGCGAGATCCGCAACGTCGACGTGCGCTGCCGCGCCACGATCGGCGAGGTCGGGAACGCCGAGCAGTCCAACATCAACTGGGGCAAGGCCGGCCGCATGCGCTGGAAGGGCGTCCGCCCGACCGTCCGTGGTGTCGCCATGAACCCGGTCGACCACCCGCACGGTGGTGGTGAGGGCAAGACCTCCGGTGGACGTCACCCGGTCAGCCCGTGGGGCAAGAAGGAAGGCCGTACGCGGCACGCCAACAAAGAGAGCGACAAGCTCATCGTTCGTCGCCGTACCGTCGGCAAGAAGCGCAAGTAGGGATCGACAACAATGCCGCGCAGTCTCAAAAAGGGTCCGTTCGTCGATGACCACCTGTTCCGCAAGGTGGCCACGCAGAACGAGGCAAATACCAAGAACGTGATCAAGACCTGGTCGCGTCGTTCGATGATCGTTCCGGCCATGCTTGGCCACACGATCGCCGTGCACGATGGCCGCAAGCACATCCCGGTGTTCATCACCGAGACGATGGTCGGTCACAAGCTCGGCGAGTTTTCGCCGACGCGCACCTTCCGTGGCCACGAGAAGGACGACAAGAAGGGTCGTCGCCGCTAACGCGGCGACGGTAAGAGGAGGAAGAGAAATGGTGGAGTCGATCGCCCGCGTGCGACACATCCGCGTGACCCCTCAGAAGGCCCGACGCGTCGTCGACCTGATCCGTGGGAAGCAGGCCGCTGAGGCCCTCGCGATCCTGAAGTTCGCCCCGCAGAGCGCGTCCGAGCCCATTGCGAAGCTCGTCGCCTCGGCGATGGCCAACGCACGGGTGAAGGCCGACGCCAGCAACAGCTACCTCGACGAGCAAGACCTGATCATCTCGAAGGCCTACGTCGACGAGGGTGCGACCCTGAAGCGGTTCCGTCCGCGTGCTCAGGGCCGCGCATTCAAGATCCTGAAGCGCACGAGCCACATCACCGTCGTGCTCGCGACTCCGGATGAGCTGGTCGCCGCCAGTGCGGGCAGCCAGCGCCGGGTCACGACAAGCTCGACCACCGGAACCAACAAGGCAGGGAAGAAGTAATGGGCCAGAAGGTCAACCCGTACGGGTTCCGACTCGGAATCACCACCGACCACGTGTCGCGCTGGTTCTCCGACTCGACGAAGCCCGGTCAGCGCTACGCCGACTACGTGGCCGAGGACATCAAGATCCGCAACCTGCTCAAGACGAGCCTCGACCGCGCAGGCGTGGCGAAGATCGAGATCGAGCGGACTCGTGACCGCGTGCGCGTGGACATCCACACCGCGCGTCCCGGCATCGTGATCGGGCGCCGCGGGGCCGAGGCGGAGCGCATCCGTTCCGACCTCGAGAAGCTCACCAACAAGCAGATCCAGCTCAACATCCTCGAGGTCAAGAACCCCGAGGCCGAGGCGCAACTGGTCGCTCAGGGCATCGCGGAGCAGCTCAGCGCCCGCGTGGCATTCCGCCGCGCGATGCGCAAGGGCCTCCAGGGTGCCCAGCGCGCCGGCGCCAAGGGCGTCCGCATCCAGGTGTCCGGTCGTCTGGGCGGCGCCGAGATGAGCCGTTCGGAGTTCTACCGTGAGGGCCGCGTGCCGCTGCACACGCTCCGCGCGAACATCGACTACGGCTTCTACGAGGCGAAGACCACCTTCGGCCGCATCGGTGTGAAGGTCTGGATCTACAAGGGTGACATCACCAACAAGGAACTTGCTCGCGAGCAAGCCTCGCAGAAGTCGACTCGTCCCGAGCGTCGTGACGCACCGCGCGGCCGTCGCGACGCGCCCGTCACGGCAGGAGCAGAAGGCTAATCATGCTGATTCCCCGTAAGGTCAAGCACCGCAAGCAGCACCACCCCGGTCGTTCCGGACAGGCGACGGGCGGCACCGTGGTGTCGTTCGGCGAGTTCGGCATCCAGGCGCTGACCCCCGCGTATGTGACCAACCGTCAGATCGAGTCCGCTCGTATCGCAATGACGCGTCACATCAAGCGTGGCGGCAAGGTCTGGATCAACATCTTCCCGGACCGCCCGATCACCAAGAAGCCGGCCGAAACCCGCATGGGTTCCGGTAAGGGTTCGCCCGAGTGGTGGGTCGCCAACGTCAAGCCGGGCCGCGTCCTCTTCGAGGTCGCCGGTGTCGAGGAGACCCTGGCGCGCGAGGCACTCACGCGTGCCATCCACAAACTGCCCCTGAAGGCACGCATCATCAAGCGCGAGGAGGGCGACGCATAATGGCCGTCGGATCCAAGGAGCTCGCACCGTTCGAGCTCGACACTTTCGAGAACGATCGTCTCATCGACGAGCTCAAGAAGGCCAAGGAGGAGCTGTTCAATCTGCGGTTCCAGTCGGCCACCGGACAGCTCGAGAGCCACGGGCGTCTGCGCGCTGTCAAGCGCGATATCGCCCGTATCTACACCGTCATCCGGGAGCGCGAGCTGGGCATCCGTGCCACGCCCGTCGCCACCGAGGCGCCGGCCAAGCCGGAGAAGAAGGTCGCCGAGAAGAAGCCGGCTGCGAAGAAGGCTCCCAAGAAGACAGACACCGTGACGGACGAGGCTGACGCCCCGACCGCCGCCAAGGCGTCCACCGACGCCACCGAGGAAGAGGCCAAGTAATGGCACAGGTCAAGGCAGCCGCCGTCGAGCCCGCCGGGCACGAGCACGGCGCACACGACGTCAAGGACGCGGATGCTCGCGGGTACCGCAAGGTCCGCCGCGGCTACGTGACAAGCGACAAGATGGACAAGACCATCGTGGTCGAGGTCGAGGACCGCGTGAAGCACCCGCTGTACGGCAAGGTCATCCGCCGCACATCCAAGGTCAAGGTTCACGACGAGGGCAACACCGCCGGCATCGGCGACTCGGTGCTCATCAGCGAGACCCGTCCGGTCTCGGCGACGAAGCGCTGGCGTCTCGTCGAAATCGTTGAGAAGGCGAAGTAACCACTCATGCTGCAACAGGAATCACGAGTCAAGGTCGCCGACAACACCGGCGCCAAGGAACTCCTCACGATCCGCGTTCTCGGGGGCTCCGGCCGTCGGTACGCCGGCCTCGGTGATGTCATCGTCGCCACGGTCAAAGACGCGATCCCCGGCGGAAACGTCAAGAAGGGTGATGTGGTCAAGGCCGTCATCGTGCGCGTCATCAAGCAGACCCGTCGAGCCGACGGTTCGTACATCAAGTTCGATGAGAACGCCGCCGTCATCCTGAAGGCCGACGGGGACCCGCGTGGGACCCGCATTTTCGGACCGGTCGGCCGTGAGCTCCGTGACAAGAAGTTCATGAAGATCATCTCGCTCGCCCCGGAGGTCATTTAGTCATGGCGAACATCAAAAAGGGCGACATCGTCCAGGTGATCAGCGGCCCGAAGCAGGAACGCGGCGGAGACCGCGGCAAGCAGGGTCGTGTCATCGAGGTGCTCGTGGAGAAGAACAAGGTGCTCGTCGAGGGTGTCAACTTCGTCACCAAGCACGTGAAGGTCGGACAGACCCAGCGCGGCACCAAGACCGGTGGCATCGAGACTCACGAGGCCCCGATTCACATTTCGAACGTCGCCGTCATCGACCCGAAGACCAAGAAGCCCACTCGCGTGGGCTTCCGCGAAGAGGTCGTCGAGAAGAATGGCATCAAGAAGACTGTTCGCGTGCGCTACGCGAAGAAGTCCGGAGAGAAGCTCTAAACATGGCTACCACCACTGCCGCGCCGGCTGTCGCTGCGTCTACTGAACAGCGCAGTCAGCCGCGCCTGAAGCAGAAGTACCGCAACTCCATCGCGGAGAACCTGACCAAGGAGTTCGGCTACACGAACGTCCACCAGGTCCCGGGACTCGTGAAGATCGTCGTCAACACCGGTGTCGGTGAGGCCGCGCGCGACTCCAAGGTGATCGAGGGGGCCATCAAGGACCTCACGCTGATCACCGGCCAGAAGCCGCAGGTTACCAACGCCCGCAAGTCCATCGCCCAGTTCAAGCTGCGCGAGGGCATGCCGATCGGCGCGCACGTCACCCTGCGCGGAGATCGCGCATGGGAGTTCCTCGACCGCCTGCTGTCGCTCGCGCTTCCGCGCATCCGCGACTTCCGCGGCCTGAGCGACAAGCAGTTCGACGGTCACGGCAACTACACCTTCGGTGTCGCCGAGCAGAGCATCTTCCACGAGATCAACCAGGACCAGATCGACCGCGTCCGCGGCTTCGACATCACGGTCGTCACAACCGCCAAGACGGATGCCGAGGGTCGCGCTCTCCTGCGCGAGTTCGGCTTCCCGTTCAAGCAGGCCGACGCCCCCCAGTAGTACCCAAGCCATCCAGGTCGATATCCGCGCAACGGGTACCGAAACCAGTTGAGACAAGGAACACAACCACATGACAATGACAGATCCGGTCGCCGACATGCTGACCCGTCTGCGCAACGCCAACCGCGCGTACCACGACACGGTGTCGCTCCCGAACAGCAAGCTCAAGGGACACATCGCGGAGATCCTCCAGAAGGAGGGCTACATCTCCGGATGGAAGATCGAGGACGCCCGCGTCGGCTCAACGCTGACCATCGACCTCAAGTACGGCCCGAACCGCGAGCGGTCCATCGCGGGCATCAAGCGGGTCTCGAAGCCGGGCTTGCGCGTCTACGCGAAGTCCAGCGAGATCCCGCGCGTTCTCGGCGGCCTCGGCGTTGCCATCCTGTCCACTTCCTCCGGTCTTCTGACCGACCGCGAGGCGAGCAAGAAGGGCGTGGGCGGGGAAGTTCTCGCCTTCGTGTGGTGATCTGAGATGTCACGAATCGGACGCATGCCCATCGACGTCCCCGGCGGTGTCACCGTGACCATCGACGGCCAGGCCGTCAACGTCAAGGGCCCCAAGGGCGAGTTGTCGCTCACTGTCGCAAACCCCATCGAGGTCAGCCTCGAGGAGGGTCAGGTGCTGGTCACCCGTCCCGACGACGAGCGCGCGTCGCGCTCGTTGCACGGACTGACCCGCACGCTCATCTCGAACCAGATCATCGGCGTCACCGAGGGCTACTCCAAGGGCCTCGAGGTCGTCGGCACCGGTTATCGCGTCGCCGCGAAGGGAAGCTCGATCGAGTTCGCCCTCGGCTACTCGCACTCCATCACCGTCGACCCGCCGGCTGGGATCAGCTTCGAGGTCGAGGGCAACAACAAGTTGACCGTCAAGGGCATCGACAAGCAGGCCGTCGGTGAGGTCGCCGCCAACATCCGCAAGCTGCGGAAGCCGGAGCCCTACAAGGGCAAGGGCGTGCGGTACGCGGGCGAAGTCGTCCGCCGCAAGGCCGGAAAGAGTGGGAAGTAATGGCTACCTCAGTCAAGATCGCCAAGAGCAAGTCCTCGCAGCGCTCACGTCGTCACAGCCGTCTGCGCAAGCGGATCGAGGGGTCTGCCGAGCGTCCGCGCCTCGTCGTCACCCGCTCGGCCCGCCACGTATTCGTGCAGGTCGTCGACGACGCCAAGGGTCACACCCTGGCATCCGCCTCGACGCTCGAAGCGGATCTCCGCACCTTCGACGGTGACAAGACCGCCAAGGCCCGCAAGGTCGGCGAACTCGTCGCCGAGCGAGCGAAGAAGGCCGGCGTCGACGCCGTCGTATTCGACCGCGGAGGCAACCGCTACGCCGGTCGCGTCGCCGCGATCGCCGATGGCGCCCGTGAGGGAGGGCTGGAGCTGTGAGCGACACAACTTCTGCGAACGCAGAGAACAAGGAGCAGGACGTGACGTCCGAAGAGACCGCCGCCACCGAGACCCCCGTGGTCGAGACGCCCGTCGTGGATGCGCCCGTTGCGGAGGGCCAAGTCGTCGAGACGGCCGCCGGCACCGCGCCAACCGCTGAGGAGCCCCGCGAGGCCCGTCGTGGCAGCCGCGAGCGCAGCCCGCGCAACGACCGTAACTCGCGCGACCGTGGAGCCGACAGCCAGTTCCTCGAGCGCGTCGTGACCATCAACCGCGTATCCAAGGTCGTCAAGGGCGGCCGTCGCTTCAGCTTCACGGCGCTCGTCGTCGTGGGTGACGGCAACGGACTCGTCGGCGTCGGCTACGGCAAGGCGCGCGAGGTCCCGCTGGCCATATCGAAGGGCGTCGAAGAGGCGAAGAAGAACTTCTTCCGCGTCCCGCGCTCCGGCAAGACGATCCCGCACCCGGTGCAGGGCGAGGCCGCTGCCGGCGTCGTGCTGCTGCGTCCGGCAGCCGCGGGTACCGGTGTCATCGCCGGTGGCCCGGTGCGTGCCGTTCTCGAGTGCGCCGGTATCCACGACATCCTGAGCAAGTCGCTCGGGTCGTCGAACACGATCAACATCGTGCACGCGACGGTTGCCGCGCTCAAGCAGCTCGAAGAGCCGCGTGCCGTCGCCGCCCGTCGTGGTCTGCCTTTCGAGGATGTCGCGCCCGCGCGTCTCATCCGCGCCGAAGCAGACGATCGTGCCGCCGCGACCGCCAAGGCAGGTGCATGATGGCCCGGCTCAAGGTGACCCAGATCAAGTCCAAAATCAGCGAGAAGCAGAACCAGCGGGACACGCTGCGGAGCCTCGGCCTCAAGCGCATCGGCGACTCCGTCGTGCGCGAAGACAGCCCGGCAAACCGTGGGTACGTCCGTGCGGTCGCTCACCTCGTGAAAGTCGAGGAGATTGACTAATGGCTGACGAGAAGAAGGCAGCGGCTCCGAAGGCCGCCGCCGAGAAGAAGCCCGCCGCCGCGAAGGCTGCCGCTCCCAAGGCGGCTGCGTCGAAGGCAACTGCCGAGAAGCCTGCGACCGCGAAGGCCGCTGCTCCGAAGGCTGCCGCCGAGAAGAAGCCGACCGCCGCGAAGGCCGTTGCCGAGAAGCCGGCGACCACCAAGTCCGCTGCTCCGAAGGCCGCCGCCGCCAAGGCACCCGCGAAGGCTCCCGCCGAGAAGGCTGCTGCCGCGAAGGCTCCCGCCGCGAAGGCTCCGGCCAAGGCGGAGGCTCCGGAGTCTGCTGCCGCCAAGGCTGTCGACACCGCCGCGGAGAAGCCGGCCGCGCGGGTCACGCCGACCACCAAGCCGGCGAAGAAGGCCGCGGCTCCGGCCGAGGCCCGCCCGCAGATCCTGAAGGCGCATCACCTCCGTCCCGCCGTCGGCGCCAAGAAGGCCAAGACGCGCGTCGGTCGTGGTGAAGGCTCGAAGGGCAAGACGGCAGGCCGCGGAACCAAGGGCACGAAAGCGCGCTACCAAGTGCGCGTCGGCCTCGAGGGCGGCAACCTGAACTCGGTGATGCGCGCGCCCAAGTTGCGCGGCTTCAAGAACCCGTTCCGGGTCGAGTACCAGGTCGTCAACCTCGAGCGTCTGGCCGAGCTCTACCCGAAGGGCGGCGATGTGACCATCGGCGACCTCGTGGCCAAGGGTGCCGTTCGCAAGAACGAGAAGGTCAAGGTTCTCGGCAATGGCGACATTGCGGTTAAGCTGAATGTTGCGGTCGACAAGGTGTCCAGCTCTGCCGAGCAGAAGATCGTCGCGGCCGGCGGTTCCATCAAGTAGGTACCGTGTAACCATCGGATTGGTGGTCCCTTCGGGGGCCACCGACCGGGGTCACCATTCGGGGTCCGTCGGACCCCTCAGCCCAACCACCTACCGGGAGGCGTCGTGTTCAGTGCGGTCGCGCGGATCTTCCGCACTCCAGACCTTCGCAAGAAGATCGGCTTCACGCTGGCGATCATCGCGATCTTCCGCCTGGGTTCGTTCATCCCTGCGCCGTTCGTCAAGTTCGACAACGTCCAGACCTGTCTCGCCACCAATGCCGGTGCCTCGGGCAGCCTGTACGACCTTGTCAACCTGTTCAGCGGTGGCGCCCTGCTCAAGCTGTCGATCTTCGCGCTCGGCATCATGCCGTACATCACGGCGTCGATCATCGTGCAACTGCTGCGCGTGGTCATCCCTCACTTCGACAACCTCTACAAGGAGGGGCAGTCGGGTCAGGCGCGTCTGACGCAGTACACCCGCTACCTCACGATCGCGCTGGGCGTTCTGCAGTCGACCACCCTCATCACGGTCGCCCGCAGCGGTGCGCTGTTCGGCTCGAGCAGTGCGTCGACCGCGTGCACCGACCTGATCGCCAACGACTCCTGGTACGCCATCCTGCTCATCGTCATCACGATGACCGCGGGCACCGGCGTGATCATGTGGATGGGTGAGCTCATCACCGAGCGCGGCGTCGGCAACGGCATGTCCATCCTGATCTTCACGTCGATCGCCGCCCGCTTCCCCGGGTCGCTCGGATCGATTGCGACGCAGAAGGGCTGGGAGACGCTCGCTCTGGTGATCGCCATCGGCGTCATCATCATGGTGCTGGTCATCTTCGTCGAGCAGTCGCAACGGCGCATCCCCGTGCAGTACGCGAAACGGATGGTGGGTCGCCGAACGTACGGCGGCAACAACACATATATCCCGATCAAGGTCAACATGGCGGGCGTCGTTCCGGTCATCTTCGCCTCGTCGTTGCTGTATCTGCCTGCGCTCATCGCGCAGTTCAACCAGCCGGGTGCCGGCAAGGCGGCGGCACCCTGGGTTCAGTGGATCCAGACCTACTTGACTCGCGGTGACAACGCGCTCTACATGGGTCTCTACTTCCTGTTGATCGTCGGGTTCACCTACTTCTACGTGGCCATCACCTTCAACCCGGATGAGGTGGCCGACAACATGAAGAAGTACGGCGGCTTCATCCCGGGCATCCGTGCCGGACGGCCGACCGCCGAGTACCTGGACTACGTGCTGACGCGCGTGACCCTGCCCGGCTCGATCTATCTCGGGTTGATCGCGCTGGTGCCCCTCATCGCCTTGGCGTTGGTGAACGCGGATCAGAACTTCCCCTTCGGCGGCACCAGCATCCTGATCATGGTCGGAGTCGGCCTCGAGACGGTGAAGCAGATCGACTCCCAACTCCAGCAGCGCCACTACGAGGGCCTCCTCCGGTGAGCCGGTTCCTCATCGTCGGTCCGCCCGGCGTCGGGAAGGGCACTCAGGCGGCGCGGATCTCGGACAGCTTCGACATCCCGACCATCTCCACCGGTGACATCTTCCGCAAGAACATCGCCGACGGCACCCCCCTCGGGGTCGAGGTCAAGAAGATCGTCGACGCGGGCGACTACGTTCCCGACTCGCTCACCAATGCGCTCATCGAGGACCGCCTGAAGGCTGCGGATGCCGCAGATGGCTTCCTGTTGGACGGCTATCCCCGCACCACGGACCAGGTCGAGTTCCTCGACCGCCTCCTCGCGACGAGCGGGCATGCCCTCGACGCGGTGGTCAGGCTTCTGGCCGACCGAGACGAGATCGTCCGACGTCTGCGCAAGCGCGCGCTGGAAGAGGGGCGCCTGGACGACTCCGAGGAGGCGATCCTCCACCGCCAGGAGGTCTATCGCCGAGAGACCGAGCCGCTGATCGCCATGTACAGCGAGCGCGGACTGCTGATCGAGGTCGACGGTCTCGGCGAGATCGACGACGTCACCTCGCGCATCTTCTCCGCCCTGGCCGAACGCGGCTTGAGCGGTGCCGAAGCAGCGAACGGCTGATTTCGCCGTAGGCGAAGTCGCACCCTACACCGGTTTGGCCAAACAGCCGGGAATGAAGTAGGCTCGATCTTTGGTGCTTTGGGCCCGCTTCTCGCGTGCTGCCGCACCAAAACCCACCCCGCCGAGTAGGCACCCACGCATGACCAGTACGACATTGTGAGCGATTAAAGAAGGTATGGCCAAAAAGGACGGCGTTATCGAGATCGAGGGCTCCGTGGTCGAAGCTCTTCCCAACGCGATGTTCCGCGTTGAGTTGACAAACGGACACAAGGTTCTCGCCCATATCTCGGGCAAGATGCGCCAGCACTACATCCGCATCCTCCCCGAGGACCGCGTGATCGTGGAGCTGAGCCCCTACGACCTGACTCGCGGCCGGATCGTCTACCGCTACAAGTAGTCGGCTGGAAAGTAACGGCCGTCCGCCGATTGAGCATGTCGGAATCAGCGGACGAGCACGACGACAGCGAAAGAGAAGAACACATGAAGGTCAATCCCAGCGTCAAGCCGATCTGCGATCACTGCAAAGTGATCCGTCGCAACGGCGTCGTGATGGTCATCTGCAAGAGCAACCCGCGCCACAAGCAGCGTCAGGGTTGAACCGAAGGTTGACGTCGCGAGCGACATCAACCGAAGGTTCAAGGTCGAGTAGCGCGAAGTGCGTATCGAGACCTCAGGAATGAACAACTAAATAGATAACCAGCATCACCAGGATCCGGCGTCGACTAGCTCGACCACCGGTGACACCCCGGGTCGGGAGGCTCGAGCACCGGTGACGCCCCACCCTCCCGAATCTCTCAAGGAGAAGCCACCATGGCACGTCTTGCCGGCGTGGACATCCCGCGCGAAAAGCGCGTGGAAGTTGCACTGACATACATCTACGGTGTGGGGCGCACGCGTGCGCTCGCCACCCTCAAGGAAACCGGAATCTCCGGCGACATCCGCGTCAAGGACCTGACCGACGACCAGCTCGTCGCCCTCCGGGACTACATCGAGGTCAACTTCAAGGTGGAGGGTGACCTGCGCCGCGAGGTGCAGGCCGACATCCGTCGCAAGATCGAGATCGGCTCGTACCAGGGCATCCGTCACCGTCGCGGTCTCCCCGTGCACGGTCAGCGCACCAAGACCAACGCCCGTACCCGTAAGGGACCGAAGCGCACCGTCGCCGGCAAGAAGAAGGCAGGCAAGAAGTAATGGCCACTCCGAAGGCAGCCGCCGGTCGCAAGCCGCGCCGCAAGGAGAAGAAGAACATCGCCGTGGGCCAGGCCCACATCAAGTCGACGTTCAACAACACGATCGTGTCGATCACCGACCCTTCTGGTGCGGTCATCGCCTGGGCATCCGGCGGCGACGTCGGCTTCAAGGGCTCGCGCAAGTCGACCCCGTACGCCGCCGGGATGGCCGCCGAGGCCGCTGCCCGCAAGGCGCAGGAGAACGGCATGAAGAAGGTTGACGTCTTCGTCAAGGGACCGGGTTCGGGTCGTGAGACCGCGATCCGTTCGCTGCAGTCGGCTGGCCTCGAGGTCGGCTCGATCAACGACGTGACGCCCCAGGCCCACAACGGCGTACGTCCGTCGAAGCGTCGTCGAGTCTGACGCGTCGCGTCGGACGTCGACGACGGGTCGAGTAGCGCGCCGAAGCTCGCGTATCGAGACACCCTGTCAGACGCGCGAGACGTCACCCCGCGGGTCTCGACAAGCTCGACCAGCGAACTGAACTTCACAACTCAACACAACGGCGGGCTAGCCATCCGCTGATCTTCCGTGAGTGCCATATGGCGGGCACTCTCGCCGAAAGGAAAACCACGTGCTCATTGCACAGCGACCCACCCTGTCCGAGGAGAGCATCTCCGAGTTCCGCTCACGTTTCGTGATCGAGCCCCTGGAACCCGGCTTCGGCTACACCCTCGGCAACTCCCTCCGCCGTACGCTGCTCTCGTCCATTCCGGGCGCGGCCGTCACGAGCATCCGCCTCGACGGCATCCAGCACGAGTTCGACACGATCCCCGGTGTGAAGGAGGACGTCGTCGAGATCGTCCTCAACATCAAGGGCCTCACCGTCTCGAGCGAGCACGACGAGCCGATCACCGCCTACCTGCGCAAGCAGGGTGCCGGTCAGGTCACCGCCGCCGACATCTCGGCTCCGGCCGGTGTCGAGATCCACAACCCGGAGCTCGTCATCGCCACCCTGAACGACAAGGCGAAGTTCGAGCTCGAGCTCACCATTGAGCGCGGCCGCGGCTACGTCTCCGCCACCCAGAACCGCAGCGAGTTCAGCGAAGCCGGTCAGATCCCGATCGACTCGATCTACTCGCCCGTGCTGAAGGTCACGTACCGCGTCGAGGCGACTCGTGCCGGTGAGCGCACCGACTTCGATCGCCTGGTCGTGGATGTCGAGACCAAGTCCGCGATCACCCCGCGCGACGCGATCGCCTCGGCCGGCCGCACGCTGGTCGAGCTGTTCGGTCTCGCCCGCGAGCTGAACTCCGCCGCCGAGGGCATCGAGATCGGGCCCGCCCCGGTCGACGCGGTGCTGTCAAGCGAACTGAGCATGCCGATCGAGGACCTCGACCTGTCCGTGCGCAGCTACAACTGCCTCAAGCGCGAGGGCATCAACACGGTCAGTGAGCTCGTCGCCCTCTCGGAGACGCATCTCATGAATATCCGCAACTTCGGTCAGAAGTCCGTGGACGAGGTGAAGGACAAGCTCGTCGAGCTCGGCCTCTCGCTCAAGGACAGCGTTCCCGGCTTCGACGGGGCGCACTTCTACGGCGGATACGACGACGACGAGAGCATCTAGTCCGCGGACTCCGCGACCTGACGCCACTCGAACTATTCACTGCCGAAACACTGGAGAACTAGACCATGCCTCAGCCCACCAAGGGTCCCCGCCTCGGCGGCGGTCCCGCGCACGAGCGCCTGCTGCTCGCGAACCTCGCGGCCGCGCTGTTCACGCACAAGAGCATCCAGACCACCGAGACGAAGGCCAAGCGCCTGCGTCCGCTGGCGGAGCGCCTCATCACCTTCGCCAAGCGCGGCGACCTGCACGCACGCCGTCGCGTGCTCGCGACCATCTCGGACAAGGGCGTTGTGCACGAGCTCTTCACCGAGATCGCGCCGCAAATGGCCGAGCGTGAGGGTGGTTACACCCGCATCATCAAGACTGGATACCGCAAGGGCGACAACGCGCCGATGGCCGTGATCGAGCTCGTCCTCGAGCCCGTGACCAAGAAGCCGGCCAGCTCGAAGAAGTCCGCCGCCCGCGCCGACGTGAAGCCGGCTGCTCCGGTGGTCGAGCCCGTCGAGACCCCGGTCGAGGAGACTCCCGCCCAGGAGGCCGCTATCGCCGAGAACGACGAGGAGATCATCGCCGAGACCGGTGCCGATGTCGCGGATGACGCCACCACCGTCGAGGCCGCCGAGGCGACCGCAGACGAGGCGACCGCGGAGTCGGTGACGCCGGAGGCCGAGGCTGACGCCGAGCCCGACATCAAGGCGTAGCACGGAGCATTCGGGACGGGTCCGGCCATCGTGCCGGGCCCGTTCCGGCGTTAAGCGGACCCGATGACCGCGTCGCCCCGTCGCGCTGGGCGCACGCCATCGCGGCGAACCGCGCGAGGGGTGCCGAATTGCGGCTCGTCGAGCTCATAAGCGGCTATTCGGCACCCCTCGTGGGCTTGCTGGAGGCGCGTCGTACCCGCTCGCCCGCTCTAGACTCGCGAAGGTGCGAGAGGTGGACGACAAGGATGACGCGATCCGATTGCGTCTCGAGCTCGCCTACGACG
>JALYHS010000071.1 GCA_030776385.1 Actinomycetota bacterium | reverse complement strand
GGCGCCCGGTCTGGGATGATGCTCAGATGAGTCTTCTGGACACGTCCCGCGATTCGGAGCCCCCCAGTTCGACCCTCGAGTACCGGGTGGCCGATCTCGATCTCGCAGAAGCGGGTCGGCACCAGATCCGCCTCGCCGAGCAGGAGATGCCCGGCCTGATGGCGCTGCGCGAGCGGTTCGCCGAGTCGAAGCCGCTCGCGGGTGCTCGCGTCGCCGGATCGCTGCACATGACGGTGCAGACCGCCGTGCTGATCGAGACCCTGGTCGCGATCGGTGCGCAGGTGCGCTGGGCGAGCTGCAACATCTTTTCCCCCCAGGACGAGGCCGCGGCCGCGGTCGTCGTCGGGCCCGGCGGCACGCCGCACGAGCCGCGTGGGGTGCCGGTGTTCGCCTGGAAGGGCGAGACCGTGGAGGAGTACTGGGACTGCGCCGACCGGATCTTCGACTGGTCGGGCGAGGCGGTCGCCGAGGGCGGCGACTACATCGGCCCCACCATGATCCTCGACGACGGCGGCGACGCCTCCCTCCTGGTCCACCGCGGCGTGAAGTACGAGCGCGCGGGCCGCGTGCCGGAGACGAAGGATGACGACGGCGCGGAGGTGAGCGCGCTGCTCGAGGTGCTGCGCCGCTCGCTGGACCGCGACCCGGAGCGCTGGACGCGCATCGCGAAGGACATCCGCGGCGTCTCCGAGGAGACGACCACGGGCGTGCATCGCCTGCACGAGTGGGACCGCGACGGCGAGCTGCTCTTCCCCGCGATCTCGGTGAACGACTCGGTCACGAAGAGCAAGTTCGACAACCGCTACGGCATCCGCCACTCGCTCGTCGACGGCCTGAACCGCGCCACCGACGTGCTCATCGGCGGCAAGACCGCCTTCGTCGTCGGTTACGGGGACGTCGGCAAGGGCGCTGTGGAGGCGCTCGCCGGCCAGGGTGCCCGCGTGATCGTCGGCGAGATCGACCCGATCACCGCGCTCCAGGCCGCGATGGACGGTCACCAGGTCGTGCCGCTCCAGGAGGTCGCAGGACAGGTCGACATCCTGATCACCACGACCGGCAACGAGAAGGTCGTCACGGTCGACGACCTGCTGTCGCTGAAGCACCTGGCGATCGTCGCGAACATCGGCCACTTCGACACCGAGATCGACGTCGCGGGCCTCGAGGCGCTGGACGGCGCGGAGCGCATCCGCATCAAGCCCCAGGTCGACGAGTGGCAGCTGCCGAACGGGCGCAGCGTCATCGTGCTCTCCGAGGGGCGCCTGATGAATCTCGGCAACGCGACCGGGCACCCGTCCTTCGTGATGTCGATGAGCTTCACGAACCAGGTGCTCGCGCAGCTGGAGCTGTGGACGACCCCCGAGGCGTACCCGGTGAGTGTCGCGACGCTGCCGCGGGCGCTGGACGAGGAGGTGGCCCGTCTGCACCTCGCCGCGCTCGGCGTGCGGCTGACCCGTCTCTCCAAGAAGCAGGCGAAGTACCTCGGCGTCGACCGGGACGGCCCCTTCAAGCCCGACACCTACCGCTACTGAGACCTCCGGCCGCGAGCACGACAGCACGAAGAAACCGCTTCAGCACGAGCCTTCCGACGATCGCTCCCAGCTGGAGCTCGTTCCTCCTGCTGTCGTGCTCCGACGGAGGGCGGCACGAGCTCGGGCCCTCGCACGACGAGTCTTCTGATCGCTCCGGAATTCCCAGGGGTTTCCAGGATTCGCGCAGGCGCGTGTCCGGATTCAAGAATCCGCATGTTCGTTGTGCTCGGGCAGGCGGATGGGTATCGGGGCAGCGGGGCCCGATTGCGACCAGTACGTCGTCGATTCGTGCGCGATACGTCCTCGGTCCCAGAAATTCACCTTGGGGAAAAAGTTTGGCCTGAGCAGGCAAAAGGCGTGATCCGGCCCGGCGAGGCCGCGACACGCCGAAAGGCGACGCTGCGCAATGGCGCGCGCATTGAGATAGCGGGGTCATCGGTTAGTGTCAGATTCGTCAACGGCGAACTCCCGAACAGTTCGACGTTCATCTCCCCGAAGACGTCGATCGACGAACCGGGTCGAGTCATCCCCCCGAACGCACCCCCTGCGTGACCCCCGAAGGACAGCTTTGCCCTCCACAGCCCCCACCGTGACCATCGTCGTCCCCGCACGCAACGAGGCCCGAAACCTCGAGGTCGTGCTGCCGCAGCTGCCGGCCGTGCACCAGGTCGTCCTGGTCGACGGGCACTCGGTCGACGACACGATCGCGACCGCACGTCGCGTGATGCCCGGCATCCACATCGTGCAGCAGACCCGCAAGGGCAAGGGCAACGCGCTCGCCTGCGGTTTCGCCGCAGCGACCGGCGACATCATCGTGATGTTCGACGCCGACGGCTCCGCCGATGCGGACGAGATCCCGGCGTTCGTGCGGGCACTCACCGAGGGCGCCGACGTCGCCAAGGGCTCGCGCTTCACCAACGGCGGCGGCAGCGAGGACATCACCCGCTTCCGCTCGCTCGGCAACTACTTCCTGAACGCCATCACCAACGTCCTGCTCGGCAGCCGCTACACGGACCTCTGCTACGGGTACAACGCCTTCTGGAGTCGGCTCGTGCCGGGTCTGCACCTGCCCGACCACACCGTCGAGGCATCCGACACGATGATCTGGGGCGACGGGTTCGAGATCGAGACCGTGCTGAACTGCCGCTTCTTCCTCGCCGGCCACCGCATCGTCGAGGTCGGCAGCATCGAGAAGAGCCGCATCTTCGGCGAGAGCAACCTGAACGCGATCCGCGACGGCTTCCGCGTGCTCCGTACGAT
>JALYHS010000070.1 GCA_030776385.1 Actinomycetota bacterium | reverse complement strand
CTGCGCGCTCGGGAGGACGATCGCGCCGTAGACGGTGCGGTCCTGGATCTTGGCGACGGCGGCATCCCGGTCCGAGACCCGCTGGAAGTCGACCACCCCGGGGGCGTTCGCGTCGACCGCCTTCTCGACGGCGCTGACCTGGGTGTCCGAGCCCGTGATCGCGATCGGCAGGTCCCGTGCGGTGGCCGTCGCGATCGGCCAGACGAATGCCAGGACGACGAGCCCGACGATGAGCGCGCCCACCGCGCCGAACAGCACGGCGAAGCCCCACCTGGTGTGCGGCCGAGCCGGCATCGCGACGGGAGCGGAAGCGGTGGATGACATCTGAGCCTCTCAAACAGAATGATTATTCTGTGAGAACTATAGCGAACGGCTATTCTGTTTTCCATGCCGAAAGTAACAGAGGCTTACCGGGAGGGCCGCCGCGACGAGATCGCCCAGGCCGCCATGCGCTGCCTCACACGCAAGGGGTTCGCCAACACCTCGATGGCCGACATCATCGCCGAGTCGGATGCATCGGCCGGCGCCATCTACTCGCATTTCGCGAGCAAGGCCGAGATCGCCCGACACGTGGCACGAATGGTGATGGACAGCAAGGCCGGTGAGCTCACCGCCTTCGCCGAGGGGCAGGGACGGCCGGTACCGCCGGCGGAGCTCATCCTCTTCCTGCTCCAGACACTCGGGCGCGAGGGTGTCAGCAAGCCCATGCTCCTGCAGCTGTGGGCGGAGGCGACCGTCGATCCGGAGATCCATCGTGTGATGGGCGAAGCCGTCGGACAGCTGCGCCGCGCATACGCTGCCACTGTCCGACCGTGGCTGATCGCACACGAGATGGCCGGCGACGAGGCCTCGGTGCAGCGGGCTGCGGCAACGATGCTCACGCTGTCGCAGGGCTTCATCGCGAACACCGCGCTGCTCGGCGACCGCGATCCGGCGGAGTATCTCGCGACCGCGGGGATGCTGCTGCGCTGAGCAGCCTGCCCGCTACGCCGCTAGGCCGCTACTCGGTGTCGCGCTTGTGCGCGAGTGTGGCCTCGACGAGTTCGATGCCGCGGGCTTGGATGGACTCCACGTTCAACTGATCGAGCAGAGCCGGGTCGAGCTTCGGGGCGGTTCCGCCGTCGAACTTGTAGTGGAGGTCGCAGGCGGGATGGATCCACACCGAACTGCGCCCGTCGCCGATGGCGAGCGAGTCGCTCCACGACAGGAGGAATCCTTCCCCCCGGCGCATCTTGGCGGTCACGACGGTGCGCAGGTGCGCGAGGATCCGATCATCCACCCTGATGGCCGTGCGGTCGGCACCGTAGAACAGGGTGCCCATCAGCGTGAGGCGTTCGGGCTGTGGGCGAGGGTGGCATCGGCGAGTTCGATGCCCTGCGCCTGGATCGATTCGATGTTCATCGCCTCCAGCAGTGACGGGTCGAGCTTGGGGGAGGTTCCGCCGTCGAACTTGTAGTGGATGTCGCAGGTGGGGTGCACCCAGACCGAGCTGCGACCATGGCCGACCTCCGCCGAGTCCGTCCACGAGATCAAAAAGCCTTCGCCGCGGCGCATCTTCGCTGTCACGACCGCTTTCAGGTGCGCGAGGATGCGGTCATCGATGCGGATCGGCGTCCGTGCCGCACCGTAGAAGAGCGTTCCCACGAGTTCCTTCAGTCGAGTCTGCCGCCGATCGGCAGCGCCTGCTGCCGAACCTACCCCAGCTTTGGTCGCTTTTCGCAACCCCCTTGACGCGCGAGACGGATACGGGGACCGTCGAAGAGGTGAAGCGGATTCGATACGCAGGAGGCTCGTTCGTCACGGGCGACGGCATCGCGGATGCCCTGCTCGACTTTGCGGCAGAACTCGCGAATGCGGGCAAAGCCGCCAAGTTGGAGGTGCCTGCGCGCGATCTCGAGCAGCGCGCCGCGGTCGTGGCACTCGTCATCGGCCCGTCGAGTCAACTCATGGCCGAGCCGGTCGCCGGCGAGAGCGAAATGCTCGACGAGGAGTTCACGACGGAACTGCGCCTGCGCACCCGGGTGCTTCAGGAGAAATCGGGCACCGTCAACGGGGGCGACGCGGCGGCGTTCACCAGACTTCGCGCGCTCTGAGCGCTCGGCCTCGAAGACGCCGCCACACGCCCCCGTCGAGGGTGCGGCCCGAGGGTGCGCTACTTCTCTTCCTGCTTCAGGGCGATGCCGAGGGCGAAGAAGGTCGGAGCCCAGTGCCCGACGAAAATGCCCCAGCGGTCGGACTGGGCCTTGTCGTCGGTCGGCTTGGCGCGCGACCCGGCCCACGCGGCGATGCTCAACCC
>JALYHS010000069.1 GCA_030776385.1 Actinomycetota bacterium | reverse complement strand
CTCGTCGACCGGGACGCGGCCGGCACCGGTGGCCCCCTGCTCATCACGAAGGGCGCCCCCGAGAACGTGCTCGCGCTCTGCGTGGATGTCCCGCCCGAGGCGGCAGCCGTCGCCAAGCGCGAGCTGGACCGGGGCGGCAGGCTCATCGCGATCGCGAGCAAGCCGATGCCACGGGCCACGACGCTCCGACCGGAGGACGAGTCCGGCCTGACGCTGCGCGGCTTCCTGGTCTTCTCCGACCCGCCGCGGCCCGAGGCGCGCGCGTCGCTCGAGCGACTGACGGAACTCGGCATCCGGCTGGTCATCGCCACCGGCGACCACCCGGCGGTCGCGGCGGAGGTGGCGCGTTCCCTCGGGATGGATGCCGGCACCCCCCTCTCCGGCGAACAGATCGACGCCCTCGACGACCGAGCGCTGAGCGACGCGCTGCGGGACTGCACCATCGTGGCGCGCGTCAGCCCCGAGCAGAAGGAGCGGGTGGTGACGCTGCTGCGCTCGGGGGGGCAGACCGTCGGGTTCCTCGGCGACGGGGTCAACGACGCCCTCGCGCTGCACAGCGCCGACGTCGGGATCTCGGTCGACACGGCGACCGACGTCGCCAAGGATGCGGCGGACATCGTGCTGCTCGAGAAGAGCCTCGCGGTGATCGCCGACGGGGTCGCCGAGGGTCGCCGGATCTTCGCGAACACGCTGAAGTACGTGTTCATGGCGGCGTCCGGCAACTTCGGCAACATGATCAGTGCGGCCGCGGCATCCGCGTTCCTGCCGTTCCTGCCGATGCTGCCCGGGCAGATCCTGCTGGGCAACCTGCTTTACGACGCGAGTCAGCTGACCATCTCATCCGACCGTGTCGACCCGGCCGCCGTGCGCACCCCCGCCCGCTGGGACATCGCCGCGATCGGCCGGTTCATGCTGATCTTCGGCCCGCTGAGCTCCTTCTTCGACCTGGCGACCTTCGCGCTGCTGATCGGGGTGTTCCACGCCGATGCGACGCAGTTCCGCACCGGCTGGTTCATCGAGTCGCTGGTGTCGCAGACCCTCGTGGTGCTCATCATCCGCACGCGGAGCTATCCGTTCGTACGCAGTCGGCCCGGCCTGGCGCTGATGGCCGCACTGCTGGGTGTCGTCATCATCGCGGTGGCGCTGCCGTACTCCCCGCTCGGGCCCGTGCTCGGCTTCGAGACCCCGGATGCCGGGCTGCTGCTCGCGATCGCCGGCATCGTCGCGGCCTACCTGCTGATCGCGGATCTGGCGAAGTTCCTCTTCTTCCGGGAGGAGTCCCGTCGCGCCGCAGCACATCTGCACCCGCACCAGGCACGACGGCTTCGGCGCGCGCTCGGCGCCTTCACGCGCTGACGGCGCGGCGTGTCTCGTCGGCGAACGAGGTGGGCACGATCCGGACCGGCGCGGTGCCCGCGCACACGCGCTCGACGAACTCCTCCGAGACGCCGGCGGCCGCGAGCGCCTCGGTGATGATGGCGGCTTCGTCGTTCGACTCCGCCCGCCAGTCGGCCGGAACGATCACGACCGGGCACGCCGAGGCGGCCGCGATGGCGATGAGTGCCACGGCTTCGGTTCGATCGAGCCGACCGCTGCGCGATCCGAGCACGATCAGGTCCACCCCACCCGTGGGCTGGCCCGCTGACCGGGCGCGGGCCTGTGCCAGCGCGTCAGCCATCCCCGGTGCGACCGTCCGCATCGCGACCGGCACATCGGATCCCGCCGCGAGCAGTTGATAGCCGACTCCGCGCAGGACGACGTGCGGGTCGGCCCACTCGAGCCCGGAGGCGATGATCTCGAGCGCACCCCGGCAGGCCCGGGCGTGCCGCAGGGCCCAGGTGATCACTCCGGGACCCTGACCGGGCCTGACCGCCACGACGATGTGCTCCATCAGGTCACCGCTGTTCGCCGCGGGCGTCCGGCCAGCGCCAGTCGCGCACCGCGGGCAGGTCGTCGCCGAACTCGCGGGTGTATGCGCGGGCGTGGAGCCGGGCATCCTCGAGTTCCTGACGGAATGCCGCGTGGGTGGCCGCGAGTCCCGGCACCCGGTCGATGACATCCATGACGAGCCGGTACCGATCGAGATCGTTGAGCATCACCATGTCGAACGGCGTGGTCGTGGTGCCATGCTCCGTGAAGCCTCGGGCGTGGATGTTGTCGTGCCCGTGCCGTCGGTATGTGAGCCGGTGGATCATCCACGGGTAGCCGTGGTACGCGAAGATGACGGGCTTGTCCGTGGTGAAGATCGCATCGAACTCCGGATCGGCCAGTCCGTGCGGATGCTCCCCCTCGCTCTGCAGGCGCATCAGGTCGACGACGTTCACGACGCGCACCGCCAGCTCCGGAATCCGCTCACGCAGGATCGACGCGGCGGCCAGCACCTCCAGGGTCGGCACGTCCCCAGCGGCGGCGAGGACGACATCCGGCTCCTGCCCCTCGTGCTCGGTGCCGGCCCATGGCAGGATGCCGAGCCCGCGCGTGCAGTGCTCGACCGCCTCGTCCATGGTCAGCCACTGCGGCGCCGGCTGCTTGCCCGCCACCACGATGTTGATGTAGTCGATGGAACGCAGGCAGTGGTCGTATGTCGAGAGCAGGGTGTTCGCGTCGAACGGCAGGTAGACACGCACGACCTCGGCGCTTTTGTTGACGGCCACGTCGATGAACCCGGGATCCTGGTGGCTGAATCCGTTGTGATCCTGACGCCAGACGTGGCTGGAGAGCAGGTAGTTGAGGCTCGAGATCGGCCGCCGCCAGGCGATGCGTTTCGAGGCTTCCAGCCACTTGGCATGCTGGTTGAACATCGAGTCGACGATGTGCACGAAGGCCTCGTAGCAGTCGAAGAGTCCGTGCCGCCCGGTGAGGAGGTACCCCTCGAGCCATCCCTCGCACTGGTGCTCACTGAGCATCTCCATCACCCGTCCGGCCCGCGCCAGGTCGACGTCATCAGGGTGGTACTCGCCGTTCCACTGTTTGGAGGTCGCCGCGTAGACGGCGGGGGCGAGACGGTTGGATGCGGTCTCGTCGGGTCCGAAGATCCGGAAATTGGTCGGGTTGTCACGGATGACGTCGGCCAGCCAGCCGCCGAGGACGGCGGTCGCCTGCCCGTCCACCGCACCGGGCGATGGCACTTCGACCGCGTAGTCGCGAAAGTCGGGCAGTCGGAGCGGAATGCGCAGGGCGCCGCCGTTGGCGACGGGGTTGGCGCTCATCCGTCGCGGTCCATCCGGCGCCAGCGCCGTGATGTCGGCT
This sequence comes from Actinomycetota bacterium, assembly GCA_030776385.1. Classification (GTDB taxonomy): domain Bacteria; phylum Actinomycetota; class Actinomycetes; order Actinomycetales; family Microbacteriaceae; genus Lysinimonas. The sequence goes on along the minus strand of JALYHS010000069.1, from coordinate 1,984 downwards.
CGGGGGGTTCCCGCGCGATCGAACAGCTCCTCGGGACGGTACGACCGCATCCAGTCGCTCAGCACCTGCACGTGCTCGGGGGTGTCGCGCGCGTTCGCGAGCGGGACCTGGTGGGCGCGGAACGTGCCCTCGACCTCCACCCCGTCGATGAACTTGGGGCACGTCCAGCCCTTGGGGGTGCGCAGGATGATCATCGGCCAGCGCGGTCGGCCCCGCTGCGCACCGGATGCCGCATCCGCCTTGATCCGCGCGATGCGGTCCAGCACGACGTCGAGCACCACCGCGAAGCGCTCGTGCACGACCCGCGGGTCCTCCCCGTCGAAGCCGCCGGACACGAAGAACGGCTCGTGGCCGTACCCCGTCATGAGGTCGAGGAGTTCGTGGTCTGGGATTCGTGCCAGCACGGAGGGGTTGGCGATCTTGTAGCCGTTGAGGTGCAGGATCGGCAGAACGACCCCGTCCTGCACCGGGTTGACGAACTTGTTCGAGTGCCAGCTCGTGGCCAACGGGCCGGTCTCGGCCTCCCCGTCGCCGATGACGCACGCGACGAGCAGGTCCGGGTTGTCGAAGGCGGCCCCGTAGGCGTGGCTGAGCGAGTAGCCCAACTCGCCGCCCTCGTGGATCGAGCCCGGCAGGTCGGGTGAGCAGTGGCTCGGGATGCCGCCGGGGAAGGAGAACTGGCGGAACAGGCGGCGGATGCCCTGCTCGGTGCGTTCGATCTCCGAGTAGACCTCGGAGTACGTGCCGTCGAGGTAAGCGTTGGCGACCATCCCCGGCCCGCCATGCCCCGGTCCGGTCACGAAGAGCGTGTCCAGGTCGCGCTCGCGTATCACTCGGTTGAGATGCGCGTAGAGGAAGTTCAGTCCCGGCGTGGTTCCCCAGTGGCCGAGCAGGCGCGTCTTGATGTGCTCGGGACGCAGCGGCTCGCGAAGCAGCGGATTGTCGAGCAGATAGATCTGCCCGATGCTGAGGTAGTTCGCCGCACGCCACCAGGCGTCGATCCGATCGATGTCCTCGGGACTGAGGTGGGCACCAGCGCGTTCCCGCCAGGCCGGCGCGACGGGGGCGATCGAGGACATAGCGGCTCCTTCGAGAGTGGTCATCCCATCCTGACTCCGCGGGTCCCGGGCGACCGGGGCCGAAGGTCCCGCCCACCTCGCGGGACTTTCGGCCTGTCGCCGATCGCGGATGCCGCACAGGCTGAACTCAGCCAACAGAAGAGAGCAGTCCCATGACCATGCGCTACGTCGTCGGTTTCGACGGCTCGGGCCCGAGCGAAGCCGCCCTTGCCTGGACGATCCAGCGCGCACGTGAGGAGCCGGCGCCGATCGTGCTCGTGCACGTCGCGGAAGGCGACGACGGATCGATGGGCCGGGACTATGAGAACCTCACCGCCCGCCGGGGGGCCGCGCTGCTGTCGCAGCGGATCGACAAGCTCCGCCGGGCACATCCCGAGCTGACGGTCGAGGGGCTCGCCCTCGAGGGCAGCGTCGCCTGGGAACTGGCCCGCGCCGTCGAACCCGTCGACCTCCTGGTCGTGGGGACGCACAAGACGGGGTTCCTGCACGGACGGGCTCTCGGATCGCGCAGCGTGCAGATCGCGGCGGCAGCGTCCTCCAGCGTCGCGGTCATCCCGGAGGTGGACCTGCGCTTCCGTCGCGGTGTCGTCGCCGGGATCGACCGCTCGGACACCGCCGCCGCGATCGCCTGGGTCGCCGCCGACGAGGCGGCGAGGCGTTCGGACGAGCTCCAGCTCATGGAGGCTGTCTCCAACACGACGCCCGTGCAGGACCGCGCGCCGCTGGCCGTCGCCCTCGTGGCCGCTCGGCATCGGCATCCGGCTCTGATCATCCGCTCCCGCACCTCGACCCGACCCGCGGCGGAGGCGCTGCTCGACGCCTCGCGCGACAAGGCGCTCCTGGTGCTCGGGCCGGGATCTCAGGATCCGCGGCGTTCGCCCATCGGCTCCGTGCTGCACGATGTG
>JALYHS010000068.1 GCA_030776385.1 Actinomycetota bacterium | reverse complement strand
CGAAATCCCGTCCTCGAGCGCCGACCGCAGCCGCGCCGCCATCGCGTTCGCGTGGCCGGCGGAACGCACGCCGAGTCCGGTCGAGAACAGCGCAAGCAACTGCGCGCTCATGAAGCGCATCTTCGAGGCGAGCTGCATGTTCGTCTTGCGCAGGAACACCATCCCGTCGACCCGTTCCGGGTTGAGCACGACAACCGCTTCCGCGCCAAGCAGTCCGTTCTTGGTGCCGCCGAAGCTCAGGATGTCGACGCCTGCGTCGGTCGTGAACGACCTGAACGGCACGCCCAGGGCCGCTGCTGCGTTCCAGATGCGGGCGCCATCCATGTGGAGCGCCATGCCGTTGGCATGAGCCCAGTCGGCGATCGCGCGCACCTCCTCGGGCGTGTACAAGGTGCCGAGCTCGGTGGTCTGGGTGATGCTCACGGCCAGCGGCTGCGCGCGGTGCTCGTCACCCCAGCCCCAGGCCTCCGTCGCGATGAGTTCGGGGGTGAGCTTGCCGTCCGGTGTCGGGACCGTGTACAGCTTCAGGCCGGCCATCTTCTCGGGGGCACCGCCCTCATCCGTGTGGATGTGCGCCGTGCTGGTCGCCACGACCGCACCCCAGCGCGGGATCAGACTCGTGAGCGCGACCACGTTCGCGCCCGTGCCGTTGAACACCGGGAATACCTCGGCACGGGGGCCGAACTCCGTGCGCATCACGTCGTGCAGCCGCTCGGTGTAGACGTCCTCGCCGTAGGAGATCTGGTGGCCGCCGTTCGCGTCGGCGATGGCCGTGATCACCTCCGGGTGGACGCCGGCGTAGTTGTCGGAGGCGAAGGCGCGGGCGTTGTGGTCGTGCAGGGAGGTCACGGTTCAGTCTCTCAGGATGCGGCCGCGGTCACGCCGTCGAGGCGATGATCCCGCGGGTGCTCTCGATCACGTGGCTCATCTTCTTCGCCAGCGCCTCGTAGAACATCGACAGCGGGAACTCGTCGTCCAGCACCGCGTCAGTGAAACCCTTCGGCGTTCCAGCGAGGATCTCGACGGGCAATCCTCGCGCCCAGTTCGACGCCGGGTGGGGCGTGAGCGTCTCGCGCACGAGTTCGTACGCTGCGAGCCAGTGGGCCGTCTTCGGGCGATCGATGCTCTTCCAGTACAGCTCGTTGATGGCATCCGAGAGGGCAATCACGACCGCGGGTGCCTCGGCCCAGTCGATGGTGAGCTGGGTATCCGTCCAGTGCAGGACGCCGTGCTGGTGCATCCACGCGAACAGCAGCTGGCCCCCGAGCCCGTCGTAGTTGCGCACGCGCGAACCGCTGAGTGGGAAGCGGAAGATGCGGTCGAACACGATCGCGTGCATGGTCGCGGTGGCCATCCGGGCGAGCTCGGCGTCGTCCTCGCGCGACATGCGCGCGCACTCGCGGAAGGCGGTCAGGTCGCAGCGCAGCTCCTCGAGCGAGTAGAGGAAGAACGGCATCCGCTGCTTGATCATGAACGGATCGAAGGGCAGATCGCCGCGCATGTGGCTGCGGTCGTGGATGAGGTCCCACATCACGAAGGTCTTCTCGGTGAGATCCTGATCGTTCATCAGAGCCTCATCGATGGGCTCGAGGTCGAGCTTCGTGATCTCGGCGGCGGCGGCGACCACGCGACGGAAGCGCGCGGCTTCGCGATCCTGGAATATCGCGCCCCAGCTGAAGCTCGGGATCTCGCGCATCGCAACCGTCTCGGGGAAGAGCACGGCCGAGTTGGTGTCGTAGCCGGGCGTGAAGTCGACGAAGCGGAGCGAGACGAACAGCCCGTTCGCGTAGCGCTCCTCGAGTCGCGCGATGAACTCGGGCCAGATGACCTCGACGATGAGCGCCTCGACGTGCCGGTCGGTCGAGCCGTTCTGCGTGTACATCGGGAAGACCACGAGGTGCCGAAGCCCGTCGACGCGGTGGCGCTCGGGGTGGAAGGCGACGAGCGAGTCGTAGAAGTCGGGGATGCCGAAGCCGGCCGCCTGCCACTTCTCGAAGTCCGCGTCGAGCGCCGCGAGATACTCGGCCTCATGGGCGAACGCCGATGCCAAATCAAGGATGGCGCGACGAATGCGGTCGACCAGCCCCCGTGATTCCGGGTGATTCGCCGTGTCAGGGATGCTTCCATCCTTGATTTGGTAAAACGCGAGCGCGATCGCGGCGGCCTTCAGGTCGAGCCAGGCGGCGCTGGTCTCGAGAGATGCTACGGAGCGTGCGGCGCTACTCGTGGTGGGTGCGGGCGTGGTGAGTGCGGGTGTGATCGATGACATGATGCGCCTCCTTCCTTCGTTCGCTGCCTTCCAGGCTACGGAGAGCGCCGGGGCGAAGAATGGCGAACGACGCACGAAAGCAGCGTGGATCGGCCGGCGGCGCACCGTTCGACTCTTTTGGCGGCGGTTGGACGGTGGATGACGTGCGTGCGCCGATTCTCGCTACAGCCCGCGAGCTCCGAGCCACGCACGCAGCGCCGAGGTGAAGCGCTCGGCGCGCTCGACGCTCGGCAGGTGTGCCGAATCGGCGAACCGCAGCCCCTCGGCATTCGGCAGCCCTTCGAGTAGCAGCCGGTAGCCAACCGTCACGTCGGTCACGTCGAGGTCTCCGACCACCACGAGGGCGGGGACGAGGATCTCGTGCAACCGCGACACGGCGGGCGGGTCGAGCGGCTGGTCGAGTCCGGCGAAGTCCCAGTGCTCGGCGCCCACGTTCAGCTCGATTGCGCGCTGCAGGAACTCCGGGTCCCCGTCGTCGACGTCGCGGCTCAGGCCGAGATCCCAGTACGCGACCTCCATGCGCACGAGGGCATCGATGTCGCCCGCCTCGCTCGCCTCCTTCATCCGCGCGTGCATCTCCCGCTCGAGTTCGGTGGCGACGGCCTGGTCCTGACCCCCCGGCGTCGATCCGATGGTGACGAGACCTGTCACGCGCCCGGGCTGATCGAGCGCGGCATCCAGGGCAATACGACCGCCGCGCGAGGCGCCGATGAAGGTGGCCTTCGCCACACCGAGCGCGTCGAGCACCGCGATCAGGTCGTGCCGGTCGGCGAACTCGACGTCGTCACCGGGTGACTCGCCGAAGCCACGCGTGTCGTAGCGGATGACGTGGTGGTCACGGGCGAGGTCGTCGAACTGGGGGTCCCACATGGCACGGGTCGCCACGCCGGCGTGCACGAACACGATCGCCGGCGCCGCGGGATCGCCCGCGATGTCGTAGCTCAGCTGGGCTCCGGGCACCTCGACGATCGGCACGGGTCCACGCTATCCCTCCCCTAACGTTGATCCCATGGTGGGCGTGCTGATCGGCTTCGCGATCATCGTCGCGGTCATCGGCGTCGGCTACCTGGTCGGCAGGTTCAACCTGCTCGGGCCGCACGCCAACCACGTGCTCAGCCGGCTCGCCTTCTTCGTGCTCTCGCCGGCGCTCCTCTTCACGGTGCTGGCCGGAGCGGATGTCACCCACCTGTTCTCCGCGCTCCTGCCGATCTCCGCGATCGCGGCTGCCGTCAATATCGCGGCATTCCTCCTGGTCTCGCTGCTGATCTGGCGGCGGCGTCTGTCGGAGGCGACGGTGGGTGCGCTGGCTTCCGGCTACGTCAACGCCAACAACATCGGGCTACCGGTATCCGTCTATGTGCTCGGGGATGCGTCGAGCTCAGCTCCGGTCATCCTGTTGCAGCTGATCATCCTGGCGCCGATCGCGCTGACGATCCTCGACGTGACCACCAGCGGCACCCTGTCGGTGAGGCGCATCCTGCTGCAGCCGGTGCGGAATCCGCTCATCATCGGATCCCTGCTCGGCGTGATCGTGGCCGTCACACACCTGAAGATCCCGGTCCCGGTGATGGCACCCTTCACGCTGATCGGCGGGGCGGCGGTGCCCGTCATCCTGATGAGCTTCGGGATGTCGCTGCACGGTAGCCGGGTACTGGCGGCGGGGACGAACCGCAAAGACGTGATTCTCGCCAGCGCGCTCAAGCTCGCGGCGATGCCGGTGATCGCCTGGCTCCTCGGCCACTTCGTCTGGCACCTGGAAGGACATCGGCTGTTCGTCGTTGTTGTTCTCGCCGCGCTCCCCACCGCGCAGAACGTCTTCAACTACGCCCAGCGCTACGACCGCGGCGTCACGATGGCCCGCGACACGGTGCTCATCACGACCGCCCTGTCGATCGTCGCGTTGGTGATCATCGCGGCGCTGCTGGCGCCGGGCTAGCGTGCGCTCGCGGCCGGGGAGCGCCAGCCGACCGGCGAGGAGTGCCGTTGTGCCGTCCGGGACCAGCGGCGGGTGCTCTTCGTCCCGGTGCCGGTCTGGTCCCAGGCGCTCGCCCAGCCGACGGCGCCGAACATCGTTGACTCTGTGCGAACGGCCTACCAGGGCACGGGGCCGTCGTTGCCGACGAACGTGCCGGTCGGACCGTCCGGGCCGCCCAACGCGAGGCGCACGATGATGTCCGCGCCCTCTTCGACGCTGTTGACCTGCACCCCGGAAGATCGGAGCGCGGCGATCCTGGCCTCGTCGGGCTTCGTGCCGGTGAACTCCGTCGCGGTGAGCCCGGGAGTCGCCGAGTTGACGCGCCACCGCGGAAAGGCCCGCGCGTACTGAATCGTGAGCATGTTGAGCGCGGCCTTCGACATCGGGTAGGCGAGGATCGACCAGCGTGCGTCCGGTGCCGAGTTGAGCGCGAGCGAGCCGACAGCGCTGGAGACATTCACCACCACCGGAGCGTCGCTGGCTTCGAGCAGTGGCGTAACCGACCGGATCACCGCGGCCGCGCCGAACACGTTCGTCTCGAAGACCGCGCGAAGGTCGTCGGGAGTGGCCTCGGCGATCGGTCGCTGCTCCCCGGAGATGCCCGCGTTGTTGACGAGCACGTCCAGCGAGCCGACCTCAGCACGCAGTCGATCGACGGCTGCCTGAATCGAGGCGGGATCGGTCGAATCCAGCTGGATGGCCCTCGCACCGAGCTCGGCGGCCACCTTCTCTCCCGCGGATATGTCGCGAGCGCCCAGATAGACGGTGTGCCCCTCCTCGACCAGACGTCGAACGACCTCCCGTCCGATTCCGCGAGTGGCTCCGGTCACCAGTGTTGTTGTCATCGCTCCATCGTCGCACCGCGACCCGCATCTCGGCTGGTCACCCTGGGCGGCCGTTCCACGAGATGAAGAGCGCTCAGAAGATCATCGGGCGGTCGTCGTCGTCGACGTCCAGCGCGAGGTCGACGACCACCGGCACGTGGTCGCTGGGCGCGTCGCCCTTGCGCTCGTTGCGGTGGATGGATGCCGCGACCACCCGGTCCGCGAAGGAGTGGTTGCCCAGCACGAAGTCGATCCGCATGCCCTCGTTGCGCGGGAAGCGCAGCTGCTTGTAGTCCCAGAACGTGAAGCCCTCGGGAACGAGAGGACGCACGACGTCGGTGAGCCCGAGAGTCTCGAACTCCCGGAACGCCGCGCGCTCGGGCTCGGAGATGTGTGTCGAGACACCGGCGAAGAAGGTGGGGTCACCGACATCCGAATCGAGGGGGGCGATATTGAAGTCGCCGGTGAGCGCGATCGGGGAATCTGGATGCGCTTCCATCCACTCCTTCGTCGACCCGGCCAGCGCGGCCAACCAGTCGAGCTTGTAGTCGTAGTGCGGATCGCCGAGCGCTCGCCCGTTCGGAACGTAGAGGCTCCACACGCGCACCCCGTTGACCGTGGCTGCGATCGCGCGGGCTTCGAGCGGCAGCTCGGGCCCCTCCTCTCCCTTGAGGAAACCGGGCATGCCGTCGAAGCCGATCTGCACGTCCTCCATCGGGGAGCGGCTCGCGATGGCGACACCGTTCCACTGGTTGAGCCCGTGCAGTTGCACCTCGTAGCCGGCCTCGCCGAAATCGTCGATCGGGAACTGCGCCTGCGTGCACTTGATCTCCTGCATGGCGAGCACGTCGATGTCTTCGCGGCCCAGCCAGTCGACGATCCGGCCCACCCGGCTGCGGACGGAGTTCACGTTCCAGGTGGCGATGCGCATGCTTCCCAAACTATCGCGAGCCCCCGGCATCGTCCCGGTCGACCGCGGTGACCCCCGCGAGGCGGAAGCTGTCCACCCCCGAACGGGAGACTGCCGGGGGCGCCGTGCCCTCGATAACGTGAGACGCGGTGACCCCCGACACTGACGACCCCGACGCACCCGACCGCATCGCCCGACCATCTGGTCGCGCCATCCTGCTCGGCGTCATTGGCGTGCTCGTCGCCGGGGTGGCCGTCGCCGTCGCGGGGTTCCTCGCGGGCGGGACCGACCTCACGCGCACTGCGCCGGATGCCGTGGGTGTCAGCACGCAGAGCGGCCAGCTCACCACGTTCCCGCTGCACGACGAGAAGCCGATGAAGGCGATCGGCAAGGGCACGCGGGGCTCGGGAACGCCGGCCGCCACTTCGACGCCAGCCCCGGCTTCGGCGCTCACGCCCAGCCCGATGCATACCCCGACGCCCAGCCCGACGCCGACCCCGTAGCGCGGAGTCCTGCCTCCTCACGCCCTAATGTGTTGCATGTGACCGACGCGCGCGCCCAGCTGATCGACTTCATCGCGAACGAGGCCGTCTTCCACGGCGATTTCACCCTCACCAGCGGCAAGAAGGCGACGTACTACATCGACCTGCGCAAGGTCTCGCTCGACCATCGGGTCGCACCGCTGATCGGGCAGGTGATGACCGACATCATCGATCAGATCCCCGACGTGGATGCCGTGGGCGGCCTGACCATGGGCGCCGACCCGGTCGCGGCCGCGGTGCTGCACCAGGGCGCCGCGCGGGGTCGGACCTATGACGCCTTCGTCGTGCGCAAGGAGCCCAAGGACCACGGCCGCGGCAAGCAGGTCGAGGGCCCGGACCTCGCCGGCAAGCGCGTCGTCGTGCTCGAGGACACCTCCACAACTGGCGGATCCCCGCTGAAGGCGGCCGAGGCGCTGGAGAAGGTTGGCGCGATCGTCGTCGGAGTTGCCGTCGTCGTCGACCGCGCTACCGGCGCTCAGCAGGTCATCGAGGCCGCAGGCTATCCCTACTT
>JALYHS010000067.1 GCA_030776385.1 Actinomycetota bacterium | reverse complement strand
CGATCCTTCACGGTCACGATGTCGGCGCTCTGGATGCCCGGTTTGATCTCGATCGCCACCGCGCCATCCAGCCCATCGAGGGTCGAGGTGGTGCCCAGGATGGCATCCGTCATCTGCACCTCGAGGGTCGCGAGAAGGTCGTCGCCATTGCGGCTGAAGATGTCGTGGTGCTTGACCTTGACCTCGAGGTAGAGGTCGCCGTTCGCGCCGCCCGCGGGACCGGCCTCGCCCTCGCCGGGGAGGTGGAGGCGCATCCCGGTGTCGACACCCGATGGCACATCGACGGTCACGGTGCGCTTGGCTCGCACGCGACCCTGGCCGGCGCAGGTGGGGCACGGGTTCGGGATGACGGTGCCGTAGCCGCGGCAAGTGCCGCAGGGACTCGAGGTCATGACGTTGCCGAGCAGGGAGCGCACCGAGCGCTGGATCGAGCCCGTTCCGCGGCAGATGTCACAGGTGATCGGGTTCGTGCCGGGCGCGCAGCAGCTGCCATTGCAGGTCTCGCAGAGAATGGCGGTGTCGACTTCCACGTTGCGCTTCGTCCCGAAGACGACCTCCTGCAGCTCCACCTCGATGCGCAGCAGCGCATCCTGGCCCCGTTCCCGGCGCGAGCGCGGGCCGCTGCTCCTGCCCCCCTGAGCGGCGCCGAAGAAGGTCTCGAAGATGTCGCCGAAGCCGAAGCCGCCCGCCTGCCCCCCACCACCGAAACCGGCTTGCGGGCCCAGGTCGTAGCGCTCCCGCTGATCGGGATCGCTGAGCACGTCGTACGCGTGGGTCACGAGCTTGAAGCGCTCGGCCGCATCCTCGCTGGGATTCACGTCGGGGTGCAACTCGCGAGCAAGCCTGCGGTACGCCTTCTTGATCTCCTCGGGCGTCGCGGCGCGATCTACTCCGAGCACTTCGTAGTGGTCAGCCACTTCTGTCTACTGTTCCTCACCGAGCAGCCGGGTCAGGTAGCGGGCCACTGCCCGCACGGCTGCCATGTTGTTCGAATAATCCATCCGAGTGGGCCCGAGCACGCCGAGACGTGCCACGCTCCCACCGGAAGCCGAGTACCCCGACGCGAGCACGCTCGTCTCGCTCAGCCGGTTACCGGGGCCGAAGCCCTGATTCTCCCTGCCGATGCTGACAGACACCCCATCTGGATCGATTTCCATCTCACCGAAGAGCTTGATCAGGGTGACCTGCTCCTCGATCGCTTCGAGCACCGGATAGATGCTGCCGCTGAAGTCGCTCTCGGTGCGAGCCAGGTTTGCCGCGCCCGACATCACCAGCCTGTCTTGCCGGTTGGCGGCGACCTGCTCGCCGAGGCAGGTCGCGATCGCAGTAACAATCCCGACATCCGCCGGGTCGGCGGGAGGGAAGGCTGCAGCGAAGCCCTGCAGCTTGGCCGTCGCGTCGGCGAGCGCAAGTCCGCCGAGCTCCGCGTTCATGCGGCTACGGAGGTCGGCGAGCGTGTCATCCCGCAACGCCGTCTCGCCCCCGGAGTGCAGCTCCAGCAGACGCTGGTCGACGCGGCCGGTGTCGGTGATGAGCACCGTCATCAGGCGGTTCGGGCCGAGTGCCACGATCTCGATGTGCCGCACCCTGGCGCTCCCGAATGACGGGTACTGCGCGAGAGCAACTTGGTTCGTCAGCTGCGCGAGCAAACGCGTGGTCCGCGAGAGCACGTCGTCGAGATCGACGGCCTGCCCGAGGAAGGTCTCGATCGCGGTGCGTTGCCCGGGCGTCAGCGGACGCAATTCGGTCAGCTGATCCACGAAGACGCGGTAGCCCTTGTCGGTCGGTACGCGTCCGGATGAGGTGTGCGGGGCCGCAATGAGCTCCTCCTCCTCCAACTGAGCCATGTCGTTACGGATGGTCGCCGCCGAGACACCGAAGGAATGCCGCTCGACGATGGTCTTCGATCCGACCGGCTCGCGCGATGCGACATAGTCCTGCACGATCACGCGAAGCACCTCGAGGCCGCGATCCGACACCATGGGAGCACCGCCTCTCGTCGAGCAAATGGGCTGCTCGCACTGGTTGGCACTCGCATCCGTTGACTGCCAATAGTAGCGCGACACGCCGTTACCGAGTCGTTGCACGCGCCATTTGGGAGGCGCTAACTTGTGTCTGTGCAAGCGCCCACCCTTCACCGGGCGGCGAAAGCACGATTCCGTGCTCTTTCCCACACCACGGAGCTCGTCTCCGCACATCGAAAGGCAACACACCATGACCGAACCCGCCCCCGCCGCATCGACGCCGGCTGCACCCCTGACGGAGTCCGAGGACAAGCAGTGGGCATCGTTCGCTCACTTTGGCAACATCCTGTCCTTCGTTCCGGCGCTCATCATCTGGCTCATCTTCCGGGAGCGCGGCCCCAAGACCAACGTCGAGGGTAAAGAGGCCCTGAACTGGGGAATCAACGTGACCGGCGCCTTCATCATCCTGCAGATCCTGAACGCGATCCTGGCTTTCACGATCATCACGGTGTTCCTGTTCGGCCTGATCATCTTCGCCCTCCTGATCGTGAACATCATCTTCGCGATCATGGGCGGTGTGAAGGTCAACGGTGGCGGTTCCTACCGCTACCCGGCCAACATCCGCTGGATCAAGTAGTCGAATCTTCCGCTCGAGAGCCGGGTCTTCGGGCCCGGCTCTCGTGCTGTGTGCGCGAGGGCGCGGGTATCGGACGCGAGTGAGTGTGAGCGCGGCATCGGGAAGACTGGCCGCATGACGCAGCCCCCGCCCCCGCCTCAGCCCGCGACCCCGCCCCCGACCCCAACCCCAACCCCAACCCCGGCGCGGTACGCGATCCAACCGACCATCAGCC
>JALYHS010000066.1 GCA_030776385.1 Actinomycetota bacterium | reverse complement strand
TCCGACTACGCGGGAAAGGACCTGCTCCTCGTCGGGGTGCTTCGCGGTGCGGTGATGGTGATGGCCGACCTCGCCCGGGAGCTGAAGCGCGACATCGAGATGGACTGGATGGCCGTCTCCTCGTACGGCACCAGTACCGAGTCGAGCGGCGTCGTCCGCATCGTGAAGGACCTCGACACCGACCTCGCCGGCCGCAACGTGCTGATCGTCGAGGACATCGTGGATTCTGGGCTCACCCTGTCCTGGCTGAAGGCGAACCTGGAGAGCCGAAATCCGGCCTCCCTCGAGATCTGCGCGCTGCTGCGCAAACCGGAGGCCGAGAAAGTGCATATCGACGCCAAATACGTCGGATTCGACATCCCGAACGCCTTCGTCGTGGGTTACGGTCTCGACTATGCGGAGCGCTACCGAAACCTCCGCGCCGTCGCCGTGCTGGCCCCCCACGTCTACAGCTGAGGGAAGCCGCCCAATCGACAGTGCGCCCCCGGCGAACATGCAGACGGCGTCAAGGCAACGCGCGATAGCCTGACACTCACGTTTTCTAGGGAGGATCGGGCTGGGAGCCCGAGCGACTATGGACTTCAAGCGCATTCTTCGCGGGCCTTTGGTTTACATCGTCCTGGGCGTTCTCGCGCTCTGGATCGGCTTCAGCCTGCTCACCGGTTCCGGCTCGCGTCAGATCACGACGGAGGAGGGTCTCGGCCTTCTCAGTGACAACGGCGTCAAGACGGTCAAGATCTACGACAGCGAGCAGCGCGTCGACTTGACCCTCACCAAGTCGTACACCGACTCGACGGGCCAGAACCTCGGCACCGTCGTGCAGTTCAACTATGTCGCGGCCCGTGGCGCCGACGTCGTCAAGGCCGTGGATGCCTCCACCGCCAAGTACGACGACGTGCCCCCCTCGAACAACTGGGTCCTCAGCCTGCTGAGCATCCTCGGCCCGATCCTGCTGGTCGGCCTGTTCGCCTGGTTCCTTCTGTCGAGCATGCAGGGCGGCGGAAACCGGGTCATGCAGTTCGGCAAGTCGAAGGCCAAGCTCGTCTCCAAGGAGAGCCCGAAGGTGACATTCGCGGATGTCGCGGGAGCCGACGAGGCCGTCGAGGAGCTCGAGGAGATCAAGGACTTCCTGAAGGATCCCTCGCGATTCCAGGCGGTCGGAGCCCGCATCCCGAAGGGCGTGCTGCTGTACGGCCCTCCCGGAACCGGGAAGACCCTGCTCGCCCGCGCCGTCGCCGGTGAGGCGGGCGTGCCGTTCTACTCCATCTCAGGATCGGACTTCGTCGAGATGTTCGTCGGCGTCGGAGCGAGCCGCGTGCGCGACCTCTTCGAACAGGCCAAGCAGAACTCGCCCGCCATCATCTTCGTCGACGAGATCGACGCCGTCGGCCGCCATCGCGGCGCCGGTATGGGCGGCGGTCACGACGAGCGCGAGCAGACACTGAACCAACTGCTGGTGGAGATGGACGGTTTCGACGTCAAGACCAACGTCATCCTGATCGCGGCGACCAACCGGCCCGACATCCTGGACCCGGCCCTGCTGCGTCCCGGCCGTTTCGACCGCCAGATCGGCGTCGACGCGCCCGACCTCCGCGGCCGCGAGAAGATCCTGACCGTGCACGCCAAGGGCAAGCCGATGGCGAAGGGCGTCAACCTCGAGGTGCTGGCGCGCAAGACGCCGGGCTTCACAGGCGCCGACCTCGCCAACGTGCTCAACGAGGCCGCGCTGCTCACCGCGCGTTCCAATGCACAGCTCATCGACAACCGCGCGCTGGATGAGGCGGTCGATCGCGTCATGGCCGGCCCGCAGCGCCGCACGCGTCTGATGAACGACAAGGAGAAGCTCATCACCGCGTACCACGAGGGCGGACACGCGCTCGCGGCCGCCTCGATGCGCCACACCGACCCGGTCACCAAGGTGACGATCCTTCCGCGCGGTCGCGCCCTCGGCTACACGATGGTTCTCCCGCTCGAGGACAAGTACTCGATCACCCGCAACGAGCTCCTTGACCAACTCGCCTACGCCATGGGCGGCCGCGTCGCCGAGGAGATGGTGTTCCACGACCCGACAACGGGCGCTTCGAACGACATCGAGAAGGCGACGAGCATCGCGCGCAAGATGGTCACCGAGTACGGCATGAGCGCTGCGATCGGCTCCGTCAAGCTGGGTCAGTCGGGGGGCGAGGTCTTCCTCGGCCGCGACATGGGCCACCAGCGCGACTACTCCGAGGAGATCGCCGAGAAGGTCGACAACGAGGTTCGACTGCTCATCGAGCAGGCTCACGACGAGGCCTGGCAGGTGCTCAACACCAACCGCGACATTCTCGACAACCTCGCCAAGGAGCTGATGGAGAAGGAGACGCTGGATCACGACCAGCTCGCCGCGCTCTTCACCAAGGTGAAGCGTCTGCCGGAGCGTCCGCAGTGGCTGTCGAGCAAGAAGCGTCCGATCAGTGATGTGCCCCCGATCAAGATTGCGGCGAAAGCCCCGGTCGATGAGGGCATCGTCGATGGTGGAGTCGACTCGAAACCGTCCCGACCCGCGCGCACCCCCCGCCCGCGCAAGACACCCGGCATCGCCACCGCCTAGGAGCACCGTGATCGACTCCGGACGCATCGAGGCGGCCGTGGCCGAACTCCTCGCCGCCATCGGAGAGGATGCATCGCGGCCCGGCTTGGCGGCGACGCCGACCCGTGTTGCCGAGGCGTACGGCGAGTTCTTCGCGGGGCTCGAGCGGGATCCGCTCGAGCCGTTGCGCGGCACATCCGAGTACCTCGCCGAGGCGGGCGAGCTTGGCGAGCTCGTGCTGCTGCGCGACATCCGGTTCCGCTCGATCTGCGAACACCATCTGCTGCCATTCACCGGCGTCGCGCACCTGGCGTACCTGCCGGGCGAGCGGATCGTCGGCCTCGGTCGGCTGGCGCAGGTCGTCGACATCCTGGCCGCCCGCCCGCAGCTGCAGGAGCGGCTCGGGGAGGAGATCGCGTCGGCGCTCGACGAGGGTTTGGCGCCCCGGGGCGTGCTCGTGGTGCTCGACGCGCGCCACAGCTGCGTGACATCCCGCGGCACTCGCCAGGTGGACAGCTCAACGGTCACGATCGCGAGCCGCGGCGCGCTCAGCGACCCGGTCGAGCGTGCCGAGGCGATGGGTTTGATCGCGGGTTCGATCACGGGGTCAATCACTCAGTCGGTGTCCGATGCGAATGCCGGGGTGCTCGCGTGAAGGCGACCCAGCCCACGCAGATCATGGGTGTATTGAACGTCACCCCCGATTCGTTCAGCGACGGTGGGCGATACACGAGCGTGGATGCCGCGGTCGCCCGTGCGGTCGCGATGATCGAGCAGGGCGCGAGCATCGTCGACGTGGGCGGGGAGTCCACCCGACCGGGTGCCGCGCCGGTCGACCACAAGACCGAACGCAAGCGGGTCGTGCCGGTGATCCGAGAGCTGGTGGCCCGCGGTATCCCCGTCAGCATCGACACGCGTCGAGCCCGGGTCGCGCTCGCGGCGGTGGAGGCGGGCGCTCAGCTCGTGAATGACGTCTCGGGCGGACTCTCCGACCCCGAGATGGCGCGCGTGGTGGCCGAGACCGGCGTCCTGTACGCCGTCATGCACTGGCGCGAGGGCGGGGCGGATGCCGTCCCCGATTATCGCAACGTGGTCAGCGAGGTGCGCCGCGAGCTGAAGAGCCGCATCGCGCACCTCATCGTCGAGGGCGTGAAGCCGGAGCAGATCATCGTCGACCCGGGAATCGGCTTCGGCAAGACGCCGGAACAGAACTGGCAGCTCCTCGGCCACCTGCCCCAAATCGCGTCGCTGGGCCACGGAGTGCTGATCGGTGCCTCGCGCAAACGCTTCCTCGGGGCGCTGCTGCCCGAGGACGCCGCCCTCGTGCTGCGGGACGCACCGACTGCCGTGATCAGCGCGCTGGCTGCGCGTTCCGGCGCCTGGGCCGTGCGCGTGCACGACGTGGTCTCGACGCGGCTCGCGCTCGACGTCGCGGAGCACTGGCGGATCGGCTCGACCACGTGAGCGCCGTTCCCGACCGCATCACCCTCACCGGACTGCGCGCCAACGCCTTCCACGGGGTGTTCGAGCACGAGCGCGTGAACGGCCAGCTCTTCGTGATCGACGTCGTCGTGCACCTCTCGCTGGCGGAGGCGGGCGGTTCCGACCGGCTGGCCGAGACCATCCACTACGGCGAGCTCGCCGAGGCCGTCGTCGGGGCGGTCGAACGCGACCCGGTGGATCTCATCGAGACGGTGGCCGAGCGGGTCGCGTCTCTCGTCCTGCTTCAGCCGCGCGCGCAGCTCGTGGAGGTCACCGTGCACAAGCCGAGCGCCCCGATCACGGTACCGTTCGACGACGTGAGCGTCACCATCATCCGGTCGCGCTCGTGAATGCACGGCTGAGAGGGGGCCTCTCGTGAGCGTCACGAAACGACTGATCGAGGCGCCCGCGGTCATCGCCATCGGCGCAAACCTGGGCGACCGCAAGGCGACGCTGCTGGCCGCCGTTCGCGAGCTGGCCGGCACGGACGGCGTGGAGGTGACCGCCATCTCCACCGTGATCGAGACCCCTGCCCTGCGTCCCGAGGGCGTCGATCCGGATGCTCCCGCCTACCTCAACGCGGTGGTACTCGTCGCCACGACGCTCACGCCCGGCGAGCTGCTCACGGTGCTCAACGGCATCGAGAAGGCGCACGGCCGGGTGCGGGCGGAGCGCTGGGGGGATCGCACTCTCGACCTCGATATCGTCGACTTCGCGGGGATCACCAGCACCAGCGAGCGGCTCACCCTCCCGCATCCGCGGGCGTTCGAGCGCGACTTCGTGCTGAAGCCATGGCTCGAGGTCGATCCG
>JALYHS010000065.1 GCA_030776385.1 Actinomycetota bacterium | reverse complement strand
CCTTGCGGATCGTCGAGAATCGCGGCGACGAGGACTGGGCCGGTAACTCGCAGGTGAAGAACCAGATGCTGCGGATGGACTCCTCCTTCAAGGAGAAGTCGCTTGGATACAAGTCGTTCACGGCCTTCGTCGACTCGCGATCGGCCGAGGTCGAGGTGAAGGACGGCGCGCCGACAAACCAGCCGCGGCTGCGGCTGCGGGGCGAACGCGAGGGCTGATCCTCGGGTCCCCGACCCCGCGGCGGCCTAGGGGGCGTGCACGAGTGCGCTCACATCCCGGCGCATCGTCACCGGGTACTGCGAGGTGGGCGTGCCGATCCGCACCAGCATCTGAATCGTCTGACCGTTCGGCGCGTATTCCGCCTTGATCTTCTCGTACGGGGTCGACATCGACGGGTACTCCTGGAGCACCTGGCTCAGCGGCTGCATGACGAGTCCCAGAGTTCGCGCGTGCAGGCTGACGTCCGCGTAGAGGATGCCCGCCTCCACCTGCTCGGCTCGAGAGTTGCCCGGCGTTCTGATCAGCGCGTATGAGGCCGTGTGGGCGACCCCGTCGGCGGTCAGCGCGATGGCGTTCTTGGCACCGGCCGCATCGTCGTTGATCGACGGCACGATCGTGATCAGGCCCTGGAGCAGATACTTCATGAAGCCCGAGGTGCCCTGCCCCTCGACGGCAAAACCGGATCGCGCCGCGTTCTTGGCCTGCTCGGTGGACGAGAACAGAGCGTCGCTCTCCTTTGTCGCCGCCGCGTACCGGGTCTCGATGAGGGTGCCATCGACGCCGAACGCCGCGAAGGCGGTCCGATCCTTCTGATCGCTGTACAGCTGGAACGTGGCCGAGGAGCCCCCGGCGAGCGCGTCGAGCGCGACCCCCTGCGAGGGCGTCAGCGGAGCATTCGTGTACGGTCCACGGTTGGTGTCGGACAGGAAGAGTGAGGAGAAGTCCGCCGTCGAGGCCTTCGCATCCCGTGTGAGGGTCACCTTCGCGACCGGCCGCGTCGACATGGATGCCGCGAGCTCGGCCTCGTCGTAGCCACCGTTCGGGAAGAGCTGAAAGTCGGCCGCGTAGCCGAGGTGCTCGGCTGCCACCCGGAGGTAGGCGAGGAAGGTGCCCTGACTGACCAGAGTCTGTCGCGCGAGCGGGTCGACAGCAGGGGTGAGACGCGTTGAGTCGACGTAGAGATACAGCACGCTCGCATCCGCGGCGTCGAGTTTCACCGTCCACGGCTGCATGTTGTGACCGCTCGGGGCGAGCAGGGCTTGCGCCACCACCTTCATCCGCACATCTGAGAACTTCTGCGCGTAGCTCTGCGACCAGGGCTGCAGGTAGACCGCGGGCACGAACAGTCCGCCGACCGTCAGGACCGCACCCAGGGCGAGCGCGAGAACGGCGGCGACCGACCCGACGACCAGAAATGTCACGCGGCGGGCGCGGTGCGGACGAACACGCTGCGGACGGGCGCGCTGCCGTCGCTCGCGGCGCCGGGGCTCGCCCACGGGTCAGTCCCTCTCGATGGCATGGTGCGGTTCCCAGTGTCGGCCGCGAATCGCGGACGGCCGGATGCGCACGACCACGTACGACTCGATCGGGGCCCACGGCGGGAGACTCGCCAGCCCCGACTCCGGGACCAGGGGTTCCCCCGAAAGAATCTCGGCGATGCCCGTGACGACGACACTCCAGGCGCCGCGATCCTGCTCCCCGTCGACCTCGAAGACGACGTTCTCGTTCTCGCGAAGCCGCTCCAGCTTCTCCCCGTTCGCGGTGCGGAACAGGATGGAGCCGCCGTCCGACACGAAGTTCACGGGGTAGATACCCGGCAAACCACCCGAACTCACGCCGAGCCGCCCCAGCGTGCTGGCGGCGAGGAGCTCCCAGCTCGCGGCATCCGAGATCTCGACCACCGCGCCCTGCGGCGACCAGCCACTCTCATCGTGATCGTGAACCCGCATCAGCTCGACCGACATCAGATCAGCCACGGCATGCGCTGCACGAGGGGAAGGCGCTTCCACGCGAGGCCGAAACCCCAGGTGTCCCCAGCCGAGACCAGCGCCACCACGATCAGAGCGAGTGCGTAGATGATGTGGTAGTCGACGAGCGGGTTGGTCGAGGCGGCATTCGCTCCGAACGACCACTCGGCGAGATACATCAGCACCAGGATGACCGTGCCGACGACCGCGCTGACCCGCAACCCGACGCCGAGCATGACGGCCACGCCGATGGCGAGCATCCCGATCATGAACAACACGTCGGATGCCGGACTCGCGATCGCCGCGAAGAAGGGCTTCAGCGGGCCGCTGACCGCCGCCCCGGTGAGGAACCCCTGGCTCGGAGTGCCCCCGTGGATCCAGGCGCGCGCCGCCGGCGTCGAGTAGCCGAGCCCGAACGTCTTGTCGAGGAACGCCCACAGGAAGATGAACCCGGTCGCGAGCCGAAGCACGGAGAGTCCGATGCGGGCAGTGCTCGTGCGGACGATGTGCGTCTCGAGCGGCAATGCCCCGGTGGGGGCGATGCGGACGGAGGTGATCGTCGGAGTGATGAGGGCGCTTGTCATGGTCATGCTCCTTGCTTGGATGGGTGGAGCGGGAGCGGTTCAGGCGAAGAAGCCGAGGGGCTTCTGGTCGTGGTTGTCGAGCACGTTCTTGACCTCCTGGTAGTTCTTGAGGGTCTGCTGGTCGGTCTCGCGCCCGTAGCCGGACTGCTTGTAGCCGCCGAAGCCTGCCCCGGCCGGGTACTGGTGATAGGTGTTGACCCAGACCCGACCGGCTCGGATGCTCTGAGCCGCCTCGAAGCTGATGTCGGTGTCACGGCTCCAGACGCCCGAGCCCAGCCCGTAGATGGTGTCGTTTGCGATCTCGATGGCCTCATCGAAGTCGGTGAAACTCGCGACGGTGACCACGGGTCCGAAGATCTCCTCCTGGAAGATCCGCATGTCGTTGGTTCCCTGGAACACGGTCGGCTGGAGGAAGTAGCCCCCGGCATAGTCGCCGGACAGCTCGGCCTTCGCTCCACCGGCGAGCACCGTCGCACCCTCCTCGGGGCCGAGCTTCAGGTAGCCCTGCACCTTCTCGAACTGGTCCAGGCTGTTCTGTGGTCCCATCTCGGTCGCGGTGTCGAGCGGGTTGCCGACGACGATCTTGCGCACGCGGGCAACGGCGTCCTCGAGGAAACCACCGGAGATCAGTCCGTCCTGCAGCAGCGCACGAGACGGGCACGAGCAGATCTCGCCCTTGTTGAGGGCGAACATCGTGAAGCCTTCGACGGCCTTGCGGTAGTAGTCGTCCTTCTCGCGGGCGACGTCGTCGAAGAACAGGTTCGGGGACTTCCCGCCGAGTTCCATCGTGGTGGGGATGATGTTCTTCTGGGCGTACCCCATGATCTCCCGACCGGTGACGGTCGAGCCGGTGAAGGCGACCTTACCGATGTCGTCGTGCTCGACGAGCGGGCGGCCGAGCGCGGAACCCGACCCGTTGATCACGTTGATCACCCCGGCGGGGAGGATGTCCTGGATCAGTTCCATCACGTACAGGATCGAAATCGGGGTGGCGCTGGCCGGCTTCAAGACGACCGTGTTGCCGGCGGCGATCGCCGGAGCGAGTTTCCACGCGGCCATCAGGATCGGGAAGTTCCACGGGATGATCTGCGCGACCACGCCGATCGGCTCATAGAAGTGGTACGAGACGAGGTCGTTGCTGAGCTTCTTGATCGTGCCCTCCTGGGTGCGGATGGCGGCGGCGAAGTAGCGGAAGTGATCGATCGCCAGCGGGATGTCGGCCCCGAGCGTCTCGCGCACCGGCTTGCCGTTCTCCCAGGACTCCAGCACGGCGATCTGCTCGAGGTGCGCCTCGAGCCGATCCGCGATCGCGATCAGCACGGCCGCGCGATCGGTGGTGCTCGTGGCGGCCCACGCCGGGAAGGCGGCCTTGGCGGCGGCCACCGCGAGGTCGATGTCCTCGACTGTGGAGAGCGCGAACTCGGCCATCGCCAGCCCCGTCGCGGGGGCGATGTCTTCGCCGTACGCGCCCTTCGCCGGTGCGATCCAGTCGCCACCGATGAAGTTGTCGTAGCGGCTGCGCAACGGGACGAGGCTGTTCGCGGAACCCGGACGGGCGTAGACGATATGCGTCGGAACCGGAACGACGAGAGCGGTGGTCCCGGTGGCGGGATCGCCATCGGCAGCGCGCGGGGCGGTGATCGGTTCGATGAAAGTGGTCATGATGTCTGCTTCTCTCTCGTCCAGCTCGTCGAGCTGATTGGTCTGTGAGTGGGTGGGAGTCGAGGTCACGAGGTGACGTACTCCTTGACCGCCGCCGTGATGTCGGCGAGGCCCTGTTTGGCGTCGGCGAAGAACATGCCCGTCTTCGGGTCGGTGAACAGCGGGTTGCTGATGCCTGCGTAGCCCGGGCGCATCGATCGCTTCAGCACGACCACTGATCGCGCGTGGTCGGCATCAAGGATCGGCATTCCCGAGACCGGGTTCCCAGGCACTCGCGCGTCCGGATTGCAGACGTCGTTCGCCCCGACGATCAGCGCAACGTCGCAGGTGTCAAAAGCCGTGTTGGCCTCATCCAGCTGCAGCATCTGCTCGTACGGGACGTTCGCCTCGGCCAGCAACACGTTCATGTGCCCAGGCATCCGACCCGCGACGGGATGGATGGCGTACTTCACGTCGATCCCGTGCGCCATGAGCAGAGTCGCGAGCGTCGCGACCTCGTGCTGCGCCTGGGCGGCGGCGAGTCCGTAGCCGGGCACGATCATCACGCGCTGCGCGTATGCCAGCTGCACGGCGACATCGTCGGCCGTCAGCTGTCGAACGGCGCCGAGATCCTCGTCATCCGGTCCGGCGTTCGACGCCGACTCCCCCGTGCCGAATCCTCCGAGCACGATCGCGAGCACCGAGCGGTTCATGGCCTTCGCCATCTGCAGGGTCAGGATGGTGCCCGCGGCACCCACGAGCGCGCCGGCGATGATCAGGGCCTGGTTGTCGATCGCGAATCCGGCGATGGCCACCGCGAGTCCGGTGAACGCATTCAGGAGGGAAACGATCACGGGCGCATCCGCGCCGCCGATCGGGAGCACCATCAGCACGCCGAACACGAGAGCCGCCACGAGCACGACGAGAAGGAGCAGCACGTTGCCCGGCTGGATGATGGCGAGCACACCCGCTGCCACGGCGACGACGAGGGCGAGCACGTTCACGACGCGGGCCCCCGGGAAAGTGATCGGCTGTCCGGGGATGATCCCCTGCAGTTTGCCCGCCGCGATCAGCGACCCCGAGAACGTGACCGAGCCGATGATCACGTCGAGCACGATCGGCACCGAGCTGGTGAGACCGAGTGCAGGGCCCGTGGCGTGGAGCACGAAGTCCGCGAAGGCGACGACCGCGGCCGCTCCACCGCCGACCGCGTTGAAGATGCTCACGAGTTGCGGGATCTCGGTCATTTTCACGGTCCGAGCACGCACGACCCCGAACACGCCGCCGACGGCCACCCCGAGGACGAGCGCGAGCCAGGCGATCGGGCTGCCTCCCGCATCCGTGAGGGAGAACACGATCGTCGAGACGACGGCGATCGCCATTCCGGCCGCCGAGATCAGGTTGCCGCGACGCGCGGTCGACGGCAGGCGCATGAGATGCAGGCCGACCACGAAGAGAGTGGCGGCGACCAGGAAGAGGGTGCCGATGATGAAGGTGAAGCCGGTCATGATGCGTCCTTCGGGGACGAAGTCGGGCTGGTGAGAGGGGTGGCAAGGGACGGAACCGCGGGTCGACGCGTGAACATCCGCAGCATCCGGTCGGTGACGACGTAACCGCCGAACACGTTGGCTGCCGCGAGCGCACCGGCGACGAACGTGAGCCCGTAGCCGACCGGGCTGTTGGCCAGGGAGGCCGTGACGATTGCGCCAGCGATGACGACTCCGTGGATGGCATTGGCCCCGGACATCATCGGCGTGTGCAGTGTCGTGGGGATCTTGCCGATGACCTCGACGCCGACCAGCAGTGCGAGCACGAAGATCGAGAGGTTGCCGAACAGGGTGGCGATCATGCGAGCAGCTCCTCGAGCTTGAGCGCGGAGCGCACCGCGGCGTTGGTGATCTCGCCGTCGTGTCCGACCACGATTCCCTGGTGCACGGCATCCGTCGGATCGATGACGACGCGATCGTGCGGCGCAAGCGCATTGAGGACCGCGACAACGTTGCGGGCATACATCTGCGATGCCGAGGTCGGGAGTTCGGCCGCGAGTTCGCCGGCACCGACCACCGTGACCCCTCCCGTGGTGACGAGGGTCACGCCCTCGACCGAGCCGGCGACGTTGCCGCCGAGGGAACTCGAGCCGAGATCGACGCAGACCGATCCGGGACGGAGTCCGGCGAGGGTCGCCGCCGACACGAGCTCGGGTGGCGCGTGACCGGGCACCTTCGCGGTCGTGATGATGATGTCGAAGTCGGCAAGCGCAGCGGAGAGCTCGCTCTGCTGGGTGACCCGTTCGGCGTCGGTCATCACCCGTGCGTAGCCTCCCGCGCCGGCACCTGCCGCGATCGATGAGGTCAAGAAGACGGCGCCGAGAGACTCGACCTCCTGGCGCGACGCCTCGCGCACGTCGTAGCCCGTGACGACCGCGCCGAGTCGTCTTGAGGTCGCGATCGCCTGCAGTCCGGCCACGCCGGCGCCGATCACGATGACCTTGGCGGGGGTCGCGGTACCGGATGCGGTGATCATCATCGGCAGGTACCGACCGAATGCGTGCGCGGCGACAATGGCTGCGCGGTAGCCGGCGGCGCTCGATTGGGAGCTCAGCGCGTCCATGGACTGTGCACGGCTGAGGGTCCGTGGGACGAGTTCGAAGGCGACCGTCGTCACGCCGCGGGCGGTGAGTTCACGCATCGTCTCGGAACGGGTCAGCGGCTCGAGCAGGCCGATGACCGTCTGGCCCGTCCTCAGGGCGGCGACGAGGGAGTCGTCGGGCGCACGCACGACCGCGAGCACCTCGCAACTCGCCAGAATCGCGGAGCGCGTCGCGATCGTGGCGCCGGCGGCCGTGTACGCGGCATCCGGGAAGCTCGCTGCGACCCCCGCCGCGGCCTCGAGTTGGAC
>JALYHS010000064.1 GCA_030776385.1 Actinomycetota bacterium | reverse complement strand
ATCGAGCCCACGACCATCCTGCTCTGCTCGCTCAAACGCCCGGGCAATCCGGCCGTCTCGGCGTTCGTCGAGATCGCCAAGAACCTCGCCGGCCCGCTGTCTCACGCCGCGATGCGCCCGAACGCGTTAGCGGGGGGTTAACGGGCGGCAGGAAGATCGGCCTGGGATGCGACCCGCGGCGCTGAGTGTTACCTGGCGATCGCGGTGCAAGATCCACTGCGTGCCGTGCCGCCGTGCCAGCATGTGCGCGTGCCCACCGCCGCGTCGACAAAGCGAACAACCGCATCCCGATCCCGCCTGCTCGTCATGGCGGGCGCCGGGGTGATCGCGGGCGTCACCTCCGGGCTGCTGCTCGGCTGGGAGTACTCGGCCATCGTCGGCTGGGCCGTGGCGTGCGTCGTGTACCTTGCCTGGGTGTGGGGCAGCATCGCGCGCCTCGATGACGCGGCAACGAAGTCGAGCGCTCAGCGGGAGGATCCGACCAGCGGACTCTCGGAGCTTCTGACGCTGCTCGCCAGTGTCGCGAGCCTCGGCGCGGTCGTCATCCTGATCCTCGCCGCGAAGAACGCGCACGGCATCGTCGCCGTTCTGGTTCCTCTGCTCGCCCTTCTCAGCGTCGCCCTGTCGTGGGGTCTCGTGCACACCCTGTTCACGCTCCGATACGCCCGCCTCTACTTCACGGGATCGGCAGGGGGCATCGACTTCAACGAGAAGGCGACACCGCGCTATGTCGACTTCGCCTACCTCGCATTCACGATCGGGATGACGTATCAGGTCTCGGACACCGACCTCCAGAACCACGCGATCCGCTCCCTCGCCCTGCGGCACGGTCTGCTGTCGTACGTGTTCGGCGCGGTCATCCTGGCGGCGACGATCAACCTGGTCGCCGGCCTTGCAGGCTGAGGTTCGGCAACTCCGAGCCTGATGACTACGCCGCGACCGGGTCCTCTTCCGCCAGCGCTCGCCGCAGGTTGAGCAGTCCGTCGCGCATCCGCGTTTTGGCGGTGCTGAGCGGAACACCGAGGTAGGCGGCGAGCTCCGACTGCGTGTACCCGCCGAAGTAGGCGAGCTCGATCGCCTGCCGCTGCACCTCCGAGAGCTCAGCAAGAGCGAGACGCACCCGCTCGCTCTCGACCATCAGCTCGACCTTCTCGACGACCGAGTCGTGCTCGCGGTCGCGGTCGCGGATGCCGATCCGCAGGTCCCGGTCGCGGCTGGCCTGCGATGCTCGAACGCGGTCGATCGCGCGCCGGTGGGCCATCGTGAAGATCCAGGTGATCCCGCGTCCCTTGGCGCGCTGAAATCCGGATGCCGTCTGCCAGATCTCGAGGAAGACCTCCTGGCCGACCTCCTCGGACTGCGCGGGATCACGCAGTACCTGCTTGACGAGTCCGAACAGTCGAGCCGAGGTCTGGCGATACAGCTGAGCGAATGCGAGATGGTCGCCCGTTGCCACCCGCTCGAGAAGTTCGTCGACCGAGGAGGTGTCGGGGTCTGCGGATGCCGCGGCTACGGGTGGCACGAAGTGATCATCGGGAGCTCGTCGTCGTCGGCTAGGCCGACAGCCAACGCGTCCACTCGGCGGGTAGGCGCAGCTGATTCTCGGGGGTGGGCTCCTCCACCGCGCGGCGGTAGATGGTGACGAGCGGCCAACTTCGACCGTTCTCGTCCTGGTAGTCGAGGCCGGAGCGCAGTTCCGCTCCCGCCACCAGGTGTCGTTCGAAGCGCCCAACCAGGCGCCCGAGGAACTCCTCGTCGGCCGGGAAGACGCTGCCGTCGGCGGAGAGCGTGGCGATCGTGTCGCCGCGCGTGCCGGTGAAGCGCGAACCACCGCATGCCGCGATCACGGAGTTGCGGATGCTGAGCAACCGCGACGCGGCGGTCGCCCAGGCCGCGACGTCCTTCGGGGTGCGCGCCGCCCACGGCGGCGTCGTGAAGTCGCCACGGCGAAGCAGCTCGGTCGCGCCGGCCGGACCCACCACGAGCTTGAGGTTGCCGGCGATCTCCACGGCGAGGCGCTCGAGCCGTGCGGACGTGATCGTGATCGCACCCAAGTGCTTGAGAACCACCTCGTTCGCGTGCCCGGAACCGACAGAAGCGGTGATCGTGGATGCGGGGCTGAGGCTCATGTCACCGATCCTGGCAGCGCCAAAAAATCGGGCCGGACCCCTTCACAGAGAGCGGCAGAGGCGCTATTCTCCGGGCTCGTCCCCGATCAGCAGTCCGGTCGTCCTTCCGGCGGACGCCATCATGTCGTCGATCCACACCCGGTTAATCGAGGGGACCCGGGATCCGCCGAAGAAGATGTGCAGCGCCACCCCGTTGTCGATCCAGATGGTGTGGCGGCCGCTGCCGCGCTCCTGGGGCTGCACCCAGGTGACGAAGAAGCACTCCTTGCGGCGCAGCTTGGTGCTGATAATGATCTGCAGGTGCGCAAGCACGCGATCCTCGAGTTCGAACTCACGACCGTCGTAGTGCAGAGACCCCATGGCTCGAAGAATACAAGTGCGGGGCGGCTATCCTGCTCCTGTGATCGTGAACAGGTTGACCGTCGACGGCAAGGACTACTTCCTCCCGAGCCCCGTCGAGGAGCTGCGGGGCAAGATTCTGGCGGCGATCCAGGCAGGCGGCGGCTATGTGAACATCCCGCCGCTGCGTTCCGGGCCGGGTGTCGACATCCTGTTCTCCCCCGGGATGCCGGTGGTCTGGACGCAGATCGAGGTCGGGGAGCCCGCGCCGGTTCCCGTCGAGGGGACGCCGGACGAGAGCGGACTGGGCGCCGAGATCGACCTCTGAGCTGGCGCGACGTCAGGTCTCGCGCGTCGTCGGCGCGGCGTCAAGCGGCGGCGATCAGCTCATCCATCTCCGCCTCGGGCACCGGATGCCCGAACAGGAAGCCCTGCGCCCGATCGCAGCCCAGGTAGCGCGCGCGGTCGTACTGCAGGCGAGTCTCGACGCCCTCGGCGACCACCCGCAGGCCGAGGTCATGCGCCGTTTTCACGATCTCGGCGATGCGGTCGTTGCTGTCGGGAGCCTCGCTCTGCGTGAGTGAGCGGTCGATCTTCAACTCCGTCGATGGCAGGGTCTGCACCTGCTTGAGCGAGGAGAACCCGGTCCCGAAGTCGTCGATCGAGACCCCGACCCCGAGGCTCTTGAGCCTCTCGAGACCGGTGATCGCGACATCCAGATCCAGGATGGCGCGGGATTCGGTGACCTCGACGGTCAACCAGTGCGGCTCGAGCGGCGTCGTGCGCAGAGTCTCGACCACCTCGTCGAAGAAGGAGGGCACACTCAGCTGTACGGCCGAGACGTTCACGGCGACCTCGAGCGGCGTGCGACCGCTGGCCCAGCGTGCGGCGCACCGGCATCCGCCCGCCATCATGAACGCACCTAGACCGTGAATGGCGCCACTGGATTCGGCGTCCGTGATGAAGTCGCGCGGCGGGATCAGGCCACGGAACGGATGCCGCCAGCGACTGAGAGTCTCTACTGCGACCATCCGACCGGACAGAATGTCGATCTGCGGCTGGAAGAACACCTCGATCTCTCCGCGCGCAACCGCGCCGGGCAGTTCGGAGTCGAGATTCACGTTTCGCCAATCGTTACGGGTCCTCACGACCTTTCGCTCCGCACCCGGGAAAGTCAATCCTGGCCAGATCGGGCCGCCGTGAGCTATGGTGCGCGCCCGCTTCGTGGTGGAATACGGTCATGAGCTTCGACGCGGCGATCAGTGATCCTCCCGCCGTCGACGCGCGTCGACGCAA
>JALYHS010000063.1 GCA_030776385.1 Actinomycetota bacterium | reverse complement strand
GCATCCACACCTGCTTGGGCGCACCGCTCGCGCGGCTCGAGGCCCAGGTCGTGCTGCGACGCTTGGTCGTCGCGTTCCCCGCAATGCGGCTCGCCGAAGGGTTCGAGTGGCACCCGGCGCACGACCCCATGCTCCGTCGTCCCGCGACCCTGGAGGTCGTGCTGTGAGCTCGGTCGAGATCGACCTCACCCGTTGCGAAGGTCACGGGCTGTGCGAAAACGCTGCTCCGACGGTGTATCGGCTCAATGACGACGGACAGGTCGAGCTCGTTGCCGACGAACTCACGTCCGAGCTGGTCGCCGCGGCGGAAGCGGGCGCGCGGCTGTGCCCGGTGAACGCGCTCCGAGTCGTCGCGCGCGACGCGTCCTGAGAGGCGAGGCAGATGGCCGTGAATGAAACCGAGGAGGTGCGCGACCAGGCGCGCGCGGAGGCGCGCGACGACGACATCATCGTGATCGTGGGAGCCGGCCTCGGCGGTTGCAAGACGGCAGAGGGACTCCGTCAGGGGGGATTCGCCGGTCGGCTCGTGTTGATCTCCGCCGAATCGGTGCCGCCGTACGACCGGCCTCCGCTGTCCAAGCAGTTGCTGCTCGGCACCTTCGGGGTGGACGACCTCGCGCTCCTCACGCGGAGCGCCATCAGTGAACTCGATCTCGAGCTACGGCTCGGGGTCCGCGCGATCGGGCTCGACGATCACACCGTCCTTCTCGACGACGGGACCCGGGTTGCGTTCCGCAAGCTGGTGATCGCCACGGGAGTGTCCGCTCGTCGGCTCTCTGTCGTGGAGCCGGATATCCAGCATCGCGTCGTCACACTCCGCACGCTCGACGACAGCCTCGCCTTGCGCGGTCTGCTCGTGGCCGATGCGCGCGTCGTCATCGTCGGGGGCGGCTTCATCGGAGCCGAAGTGGCGACCGCCGCCCGCCGGATGGGCTGCTCCGTCACGGTGCTCGAGGCGCTTGACGGCCCGTGCGTCCGGGTCGTCGGGGGCGACGTCTCGGAAGAACTGGCTGGACTGTACCGCTCGAACGGAGTCGACCTGAGGGTGAATGCCGCGGTCACGGCGATTCGGCGCGGTGAAGATGACGTGGCGATAGTGGAGGTCGACGGCGAGTCTCTCCCCGCCGATGTCGTCGTCGTGGGTGTCGGAACGGTGACCGAACTGTCGTGGCTGCCCGGGTCACCCGACGTCCTCGAATGTGGTCCCGACGGCGCCGTGGTCGGAATGACCGACACCTTAGCGGTGGGCGACATCGCGGCCTGGCCGGATCCGTGGGGATCGCATCGCAAGATCGAGCACTGGGAGCGCGCGGGCGAGCACGCCCGGGTGGTCTCCGGAACTCTCCTCGGCGAGAACGCGAGCGTCTCGCAGGCCGCGCCGTACTTCTGGTCGGACCAGTTCGGAGTGAAGGTGCAGATGTGCGGCTGGTCGGCGCGCGCGGACTCGGACCTCGCGCTGTTCGATCCCTCGGGTCGTCGGCTTCGCGCGTACCTGGAGGGCGAGACGGTGGTGGCGGTTCTGACGATGGCCGCTCCCGCTCTGCTCGCGCGGGCTCGGCCCCTTGTCGCACGTCGCGCAACGCTCAGCGAGCTTGTCGAGGCGCTTCACCTTCGCCACGATCACGACGTCGCGATCGCGACCTAGTCCGGCTTAGAACTCGGTCGGCGTCTGCTGCTCGATCGGTCGGAACGTCGTGCCGTCCGGCGTGAAGTGGCCGACCATGAAGTACGAGGTGCCGGTGTCGACGAGGTCGGCCTGGTGGATCGGGACTGCCACTCTCGGCGCGACCGCCCGCAGGTAGTCGATGGCTTCGGCGAGCTTCAACCACGGCGCGCTGACCGGCAGCCCGAGCACGTCCACCGGATGCGTCGGCATCTCGAAGGAATCACCCGGGTGGAAGAAGGCCCCGCCGTCGATGCTGTATGCCACGTTGCCGGAACCGGGGATGTCCGCGTAGATCGGCGCGTGCGATCCGCCCAGCACCTCGACGGTCGTGCCACCGATTGTCAGCGTCGCTCCCGGCTCCGCCCCGAGCACGCCGAGCGACGCGAGGACGGGTGCGGTACCCGCGTCGGAGTAGAGCTCCGCCCCGAGATTTCCCGCGAGGAGTGCGGGCAACCGGTCGACATCGAGGTGGTCGGGGTGATCGTGAGTGATGAGGATCGCGTCCAGCCCACGCACCGGCTCGAACCCGGTGCTGAGGGTGCCGGGGTCGATCAGGATGCGCGCGCTGTCGGTCTCGACGAGAACGCAGGCGTGTCCGTAGTGGGTGAGTCTCATGCGGATGTCTCTCCGTCGGATGCCCCGACGTCAGGTGCCGTGACGTCGGGCACATCGACGCGGAACACCCGCAACTGCAGCGCGAGTGTCGCGTAGTAGCCGACCAGGGTGCTCAGCTCGAACACCGTTCGTTCGTCGAGCACCTCGAGCACGGATGCCCAGAGCTCGTCCCCGACATCGCCCGCGACGAGCGCACGGCACAGCTCGACCGTCGCGCGCTCGAGTCCGTCGTGGAGGTCGAGAGCTCGTCCGTCCCGGATCGCCGCGAGTTCTGCGTCGCTCAGGCCGGCCGCTCGGCCCACGGCCTCGTGCGCGTGGCGCTCGAATGCCGACCGCCAGTGTGAGGCGACGATCAGGATGGCCAGCTCCCGCATCCGGGGCGTCAGAGCGGTTGCGTACCGCACCGCCGCGCCGAGTTCCTGCAGCGCGCCCCCGAGTTGCGGGGAGAGCAGGAACGCGTTGAACGGACCAAGCAGCGAGCCGTCGTCGGCCGTCAGAGCGAAGTGCTGAGGTCCCTGCGCGCGCGGCCCGCCGGTGATCGACGCGTAGAGGGCGGCCTGCCCGCTATCGAGCTGGTTCGGGGTCCTTGCGGCGATCCGCGCGGCGCCGTTGGCGCTCACAGCGCACCCAAACGGACGCCGATATCGAGCGCGGTCGCGCGGAGCTGGTCGAGGATCGCGCCCCGCAGCGATTCCACGTCGTGCCGCTGCGAGGACACCGCGATGTTGATCGCCGCGACGGGAATGGTCGAGGCGCCCGCGAACACTGGAACCGAGACCGAACGCAGTCCCTGGG
>JALYHS010000062.1 GCA_030776385.1 Actinomycetota bacterium | reverse complement strand
TGGCAATGGCCTTGGTTCAGAGCCGAATAGGAGCTGAGGCAGTCGAGGTACCTCCGGCCTTCGGTATCGTAAATCCAGACACCCGAGGCTCTTTCTACGACAATATCCAGCGGCCAATAATTGTGCGCACCCGCCCTCGTTCCGCCGCCCGCCGCCTATCCCGTGCCGGTCGATCTTCCCGCCCCGCCTGCGGCGCAGTCGCCGGTCGCTCCATCGTCCGTGACCCCCGCCGCGAATCCTTTCCTCGTGGTCGCCCCACAGGCGATGGAGCCGGTGTATCCGACCGCGGAGCCGTCTCTCGGACACTGGTCGACGCAGGCGGACATCGACGATGCCGAGCAGGTCATGGACTCGACGATCTCCCGCAGCGTTGGTGCCGGAAACGGTGCGATCACGACCAGCGCACTCGTGCTCCCGTCGGTGCCCGAGCACGCGATCGGCGGCGCCCTGGGCGAGGGGGGCGAGATCCTCCTCACCGGTTCGATCTCGTTGCCGGAGAGCCTGTCGGCGACGGGGGCACACCCCTCGCAGCTCGACGAGTCGGACCTCGACCACCTTCTCGACCTCGGCGACCACCAGGTCGCGAACACGGACTCGACGCCGGTGCGTGCCATCCGCGCCGTCAGCACGCACACCGCGTCGGGCGGCATCATTTCGCCCAGCAAGCCCAAGGGGACTCGCGGGTTCACCATCCTGATCATCGCCGCATCGGTCATGGCGGTGGTCGTGGTGGGCCTGCTCGTCGTCGGCCTCGTCTCGGGCACGCTGTAATTGCGTGACGCCGACTCTCGAAGGACACAGTGACTGCATCTGAACACGCACGCGATCTTGCGCGCATCGCGGCGGCTGCCGCAGACTCCAAGCAGGCCGAGGATCTGGTGGCGCTCGACGTCTCCGGTCCGCTGCCGCTGACCGACATCTTCCTGCTCGCCAGCGGCCGCAACGAGCGCAACGTGCTCGCCGTAGCATCCGAGGTCGAAGACAAACTGAACGAGGCGGGCGCCAAGACACTGCGCCGAGAGGGTCGCTCCGAGGGCCGCTGGGTGCTGCTGGACTTCGGCGACCTGGTCGTGCACGTCTTCCATGAGGAGGACCGCATGTACTACTCGCTCGAGCGTCTCTGGAAGGACTGCCCGGTGGTCCCCCTCGACCTTCCCGAGCACTCAGCCGCCGAAAGCGCGTAGCACCCGGTCCCACCAGGCCGCCGAGTCTGCGCGCGCTGTCCCGGCGATCCGGATGCCACGTTCTCGCGTCTGCGCGCGAGCATCCCAGACCGCCCCGACGGTATCCGCGCCGCCGTGCTCGAGCACGCGCGAGATCGGCAGGATGCCGTCCTGCCCGAAGCTCCCCAGCGCGCCGCGGAGTTTCACGCCGGTGTACTCGTCCACGGGGATCCCGATCGTAGGAACCCCGCCGGGGCCCGCGAACACGGCCGGGTGGTACCTGCTCGTCACGATCAGGGCTGCGGAGCGCGCGAGGGTGGCGCTCGAGGGCACGTCCGTCGGGGGAACGACCCGCACGCGCGCGGTCCGGAGGCGCTCGGCGACCGCTGCGTGGACGAGTGCGTCTCCGCGGACGTCGTCGCGGAGCGAGCCGAAGTGGGCGTGGAAGACCAGTTCCAGATCGGTCTGCTCTGCGACGGCATCCAGCAACCGGGCGTAGGCGTCGAGCGCGCGTTCGAAGTCGACGTCGCCGACATGGCGCGCGAGGGTGACGAGGGCGTACGGATCGCCGGGGGGTGCAGCAGCACGGGCGTCGCCGTCGCCCAGGAAGCTCGCGTCGTCCACGTTCTGGGCGCTGCGGTCTGCGGGCACGCCCAGAGCCGTCACCAGGGCGGCGGAGGCCGACTCCCGCGTGCCGACGAGTCGCGCGGAGCCGAGCATCCGGCCCACCGTCTCGCGATCGGCGTCGGTCAGCACCGGTCCGATGGTCTGTCCGCTGACCACGATGGGGCGGTCGAGTTCGGCGGCGATGCTGGCGAGATTCGCGCGCTCGACGATGTGTGACGGCCAGACCGATGAGACGTTGCCGCCGCCGGCGACCAGCACTCCGTCGGCCGAGCCGATCACCTCGGCGAGCTCGTCGGGCGAGCCGCCGCGGGAGAGCGGGACCACCGTCTCCACCGCGTAGCGCGCGACCGAGTCCGCCGGGTTCGAGGTGACGGCGGTGATCCGGTCGACCCCACGCAGTCGGAGCTCTCGAACCGCCGCGTCGAACATCGCCTCATCGCCGATGTGGATCATCTCGTCGACGGGACCGATATCGCCGATGGTGACGATGTGCATAACGTTTCTGGTCTCCTGTCAACCCCCGGCGATCCTCAGCCTGCTGAGGATACGATCCCAAGCGTGCGGCAGCTTCTCGTGGCGCACCGGAGGGACTCGAACGCCATGGGTATTCAAACATCGCTGGACGCGGTTGCGCAGTCCGAGCGCCTCATCGACGCCATGCGCCTCGCCGACGAGCTCGCCTTCGAGGCCAGCAGGGACGGCGGCACCCGCACCATCCGCGTGCTCACGCGGGCCCTCAACGCCGACGACAGCATCGTCGCGATCGCCGCCACCCACGCACTCGGTCAAGTGTTCGACGAGCAGGTGGACATCGCGCTGTCCGGCCTGCTTTCCGATGATCGCCGGTTCCTCCGCGAGCACAGCGCGTGGGTGCTGGGGTCGCGGCTTCCCCGCTTCGACACGATCGGCCGACTGACCGCTCAGGTCGCCGAGGGCGGATTCTCCGGGATGCTCGCCCAGCGCACCCTCGAACACTGGTCCTCCTCCACTCCCGAACATGTCGCCGTCGGTCTTGAGGGAGCCCTGCTCGGCATCCTGCAGCCGGGCGCGCGAGCGCGAGTCGTCGAGACCCTCGGCCTCGTGCGCCACCGCATCGCGGGCCTCCCGCTGCTCCGCATCGCGCGCGACACCGGCGAGGAGGACGTGGTGCGCATCGCCGCCGTCTCAGCGCTCGGTCAGCGTCACGGCCACCAGGAGATCGCCACCTTCCTCGATTCGCTCGCCCACGGCGACGGACCGTTGGCCGACGTCGCCCGTCTGGCCCTCGTGGACCTCTGGGCCGCCGCCGAGGAGCTCGACGGTTCCCGCACCGGGCTCACGGTGGCGCAGCTCTTCCTGCACGCGGACATCGACGCGCAGCTGACCCAGGCCGGCAGCGGCGACAACGGCGGCATCGCCACCTTGCTGGTCCGTCTCGGGGACGCGCTCATCGCGCAGTCCGGCAAGGAGCAGGGCGGCGTCGAGCGCGTCATCACGATGTCGCGCGGTTCGGTGTCCGCGGCGCTCGAGAGTGTCGAGGATGTCGCGGCCGCGGCATCCGGGCACCTCTACGGGCGCGTCCCGCTGCTCAGCGAACCGGTGGCCTCAGCCGCGGCCTGGCCGCTCCGGGTGGCGGCGCGCCGCGGCATCCGGC
>JALYHS010000061.1 GCA_030776385.1 Actinomycetota bacterium | reverse complement strand
AGGCTCAGCGGGAAATCACCGGAGCCGCCAGCAGCGCGACGACGTTTTCGCCGCCGTGCGTGAGCTGCCGGCCCACCTCGACGAAGCCGAGGCGGGTGTGGAAGGCGAGGGAGCCGGGGTTCGGCGGCTCGACGTTGACCTCGCAAAGCACCTCGGGCGCTCCGACGCGGCGGGCCTCGTCGAAGACGGCGGCGTAGAGCTGCGGACCGAGACCGCGGCTCTGCGTAGCCGGCGAAAGCACGATCCGATCCACGTAGACGAAGTCCCGGCCGAGCTCCCGAGCACGAGCGCTGAAGTAGACGTAGTTCTCGCTCGCGTAGGCGAGTCCGGGCGGCATGCCCAGCACGAAACCGACTGGAACTCCGTCGGCCTCCACGACGACTCTCACCGTGCTCATCGCGATCAGCTCAGCCAGTTCGGCGGGGGGTGTGATCGGGACCGCCGGATACGCTCCGTCGTTCACGTCGACCAGAGTGTCCAGGTCGGCGTCGCGGTATGGGCGGAGGAACGGCTCGGTCACGCCTCCACGTTAGCCGTGGGGCCGTGCGCCGCTTTCAGCCTGCCGCGCGCACACTCAGCCGGCGGGGGCGTACGCGGCGTTGGCGTGCGCCGTGATCCAGGCGAGCGAATCGATCGGGGTGCCCGAGGCATCCAGGATTCCAAAATGCAGGTGCGCACCCGTGCTCTCACCGGTGTCACCGACCCGCCCGACCAGCTGGCCACGTGCGACGGTCTGGCCGACGGCGAGGTGCATCGATCCGAGCTGCATGTGGCCGTACACACTGCTGACCACCACACCGTCGATGGTGTGCTGCACGATCGCATAGACGCCCAGCTCGCCGGATGGATTGCCGATCTCGGTGACGACACCGTCGGCGATCGCTCCGATCGGCGTGCCGAGTCCCGGATTGAAGTCGGTGCCCCGATGAAAGCTCGAGCAGCCGGCGCAGGGCGGCGTGCGGTTGCCGAAGCGGTCTCCGACGGGGCTGCCCGGGTCGATCGGCCACTCCACCATCGAGAAGGTGGTGACGCCGAAAGCGTCCCGCTTCGACGAGACGGCGGTATCGGCATCCGATATGGGGGCTGTCGCCACGGCGAGCCGTTGACCCGGAATCTCGACGCGCACCCTCTGCGTCGCCGCCTGGGCCGGAAGGTCGTGGATGCCGACCGCTGCCACCACGAACGCGATCGCGGTGATCGCGAGCACGGAGCGGTTGATGCGCAGGAAGCCGACGAGAGGCGAGTTCACGCGGGCGCTCTCGGAACGGTGTTGAGGCAAAAGACATGCACTTTCGGGTGAGGCGCGGCACTCATGCACACGCGAGACGCCTATGTTGCGACATCGGATGGAGCGGACCCACGTCGCCGTTCTGCACAGTGGACAACGTCGCACCGGAACCAGCGGGGTCGGAGCCATGCTGAATGATGAACCTGGGCAGGTCCTGGCAGAAGCTGGGCGGCACCTGGCAAAGACCTCGTCCGACACGGGTGCGCGGTCGACGGAGCAGATACCGTCGAACCCATGCAACTCTGGCCTGGAACCGCGTATCCCCTGGGGGCCACCTTCGACGGGAACGGCACCAACTTCGCCCTGTTCAGCGAGATCGCCGACGGCGTCGACCTGTGCCTCTTCGATGAGAACCTGACCGAGACACGGGTCGAACTGACCGAGGTCGACGGGTACGTCTGGCACGGCTATCTGCCGGGTGTCCAGCCCGGACAGCGCTACGGATACCGGGTGTCCGGCCCCTGGGATCCCGAGAAAGGGCTGCGATGCAACGCGGCCAAGCTGCTTCTCGATCCCTACGCCAAGGCCACCTGCGACGACATCCACTGGGGTCAGTCGCTGTTCTCCTACGACTTCGGAAGCCCCGAGGAGATCAACACCGAGGATTCGGCCCGCGACACGCTGCACGGCGTCGTCGTCAACCCGTTCTTCGACTGGAGCGGAGATCGAGCGCCGCGCACCCCACTTGCCGAGTCGGTGATCTACGAGGCGCACGTGAAGGGGCTCACGGAGCTGCATCCGGACGTGCCCGAGGAGCAGCGCGGAACGTACGGCGGAATCGCCCATCCCTCCGTGATCGCGCACCTGCAGAAGATCGGCGCCACGGCGATCGAGCTCATGCCCGTGCACCAGTTCGTCAACGACGACACCCTGCAGCAGAAGGGCCTCAACAACTACTGGGGCTACAACACGATCGGCTTCTTCGCGCCGCACGCCGCATACTCCTCTGCCGACGCTCTCGGTTCGCAGGTGCAGGAGTTCAAGGGCATGGTGCGTGCCCTGCACACGGCGGGCATCGAAGTCATCCTGGATGTCGTCTACAACCACACCGCGGAGGGGAACCAGCTCGGTCCGACCCTGTCCATGCGCGGCATCGACAACGCCGCCTACTACCGGCTCGTCGAGGACGACAAGCGGTTCTACCTGGACTACACCGGCACCGGCAACAGCCTCAATGTCGGGCACCCGCATTCGCTTCAGCTGATCATGGACTCGCTGCGGTACTGGGTGAGCGAGATGCACGTCGACGGTTTCCGGTTCGACCTCGCCTCGACGCTGGCCCGCGAGTTCTACGACGTCGACCGGCTGTCCACCTTCTTCGACCTGGTCCAGCAGGACCCGGTGATCTCGCAGGTCAAGCTGATCGCCGAGCCGTGGGACGTCGGTCCCGGCGGGTACCAGGTGGGCAACTTCCCGCCCGGGTGGACCGAGTGG
>JALYHS010000060.1 GCA_030776385.1 Actinomycetota bacterium | reverse complement strand
CCGTGTGAGTGTCCGCGTCTCGTCGGTCGGCGCCGTGCCTGCTGGCACTCAGCCGAACCGGGCGACGACGCGGTCGAAGGCGGCGTCGAGCTCGGCATCCACCTGCT
Source organism: Actinomycetota bacterium (assembly GCA_030776385.1). Classification (GTDB taxonomy): domain Bacteria; phylum Actinomycetota; class Actinomycetes; order Actinomycetales; family Microbacteriaceae; genus Lysinimonas. The sequence goes on along the minus strand of JALYHS010000060.1, from coordinate 4,434 downwards.
GGCGCGCCGGGTCGGCGAGGTACCAGTCGACGATCTCGTGCACACCCTCCGCGAAGGGGATGACGGCCTGCCACCCGGGCACGAGCGACTTCACTCGGGAGTTGTCGAAGACGACGCTGTGCGCCTTGTCGCCGAGCAACCCGTCGCCGTAGAGCAGGTGCGTCGCCAGCGTCTCGCTCGCGACGTGCACGATCCGGGGCTCGACCCCGAGCGCGGTGCCGAGCAGGCCGGCGATCGCATCCCAGGTGAGCGATTCATCGGAGGTGATCTGCACCGCGGAGCCGAGCGCATGCGGGTTGCCGAGCAGGCCGACGAAGGCGCGGGCGAAGTCGCGGCTGTGGGTGAGCGTCCAGAGCGAGGTGCCATCGCCGTGCAGCACGATCGGAACGCCGCGACGCATCCGGTCGAGGGTCGTCCAGCCTCCGTCGAGCGGGATCAACGTCGCGTCGTATGTGTGCGACGGCCGCACGATCGTCATCGGGAAGCCGCTCTCGCGATACGCCGCGACCAGCAGGTCCTCGCAGGCGATCTTGTTGCGCGAGTACTCCCAGAACGGATTCCGCAGCGGCGTCGACTCGACGATCGGCAGGTGGGCCACCGGCTTCTGATATGCCGAGGCGGAGGAGATGAACACGTACTGACCGGTCCGGCCTGTGAAGAGTTCGACGTCGGCCCCCACCTGCTCCGGCGTGAAGGCACGGAAGTTGACGACGGCGTCGAACTCGCGGTCGCCGACGGCCGCGCGCAGCGAGGCCGCATCCCCCGCGTCACCGATCAGCGACTCGACCCCGTCGATGGCGGGACGGGTGGTGTCCGTCCCGCGGTTGAGGAGCGTGACACGCGCTCCGCGCTCCACCGCGAGCCGGGTCACGGACCCGCTGATGATGCCGTTTCCGCCGATGATCAGGATGCTCTGGGTCACAATCTCTTAGGCTCCCACCATGACGTCTGTACCGCAAACGACCGCCGCACCGCTCGCATCCGGAATCGAACTCGACGAACTCGACGAGAGCGTCCGCCCGCAGGACGACCTCTTCCGCCACGTCAACGGCAAGTGGATCGCGCGCACCGAAATCCCCAGCGACAAGGCGCGTTACGGCTCGTTCTACGTGCTCGCCGAGGAGGCGGAGCGCGCCGTCCGCACCATCATCGAGGAGTCGCAGACCGCCGAGCCCGGCACCGAGGCGCGCAAAGTCGGCGACCTGTACGCGAGCTTCCTCGACGAGGAGCGCATCGAGACCGTCGGCCTGAACGCGCTGGCCGCAGATCTTGCGGCGCTCGATTCGATCGACACCATCCCGTGGCTGGTCAGCGAGCTGGGCCGGTTCGAGCGGCTCGGCACCAGTGGCTTCCTGCAGGCCTTCGTCGACAACGACCCGGGCGATCCGGAGCGTTACCTGGTCTTCCTCGAGCAGGGCGGCATCGGTCTGCCGGACGAGTCGTACTTCCGCGAGGAGAAGTTCGCCGACATCCGTGCCGGCTATCAGGCGTTCCTGGAGCGGATGTTCACCCTCGCCGGTGTCTCCGACCCGGCCGATCGCGCCGCCCGCGTGTTCGCGCTGGAGACCGAGATCGCCTCCCACCACTGGGACAACGTGCGCACCCGCGACAGCCAGGCGACATACAACCTTCTCCCGTGGGCCGAGGTCGAGACGCTCGGGGGCCAGGCTCCGTTGGCCGGTTGGCTGACGGCTCTCGATGTTCCGGATGGCGCGTTCGCCGAGGTCGTCGTGCGCGAACCCAGCTTCGTCTCGGGCGTGGGCTCGCTGCTGGTGGCCGACCACCTCGACAGCTGGAAGGACTGGCTGCGCTGGCAGCTCATCCGCTCGTCTGCTCCGTACCTGACGAAGGCAGTCGTCGAGGCGAACTTCGAGTTCTACGGCAAGACCCTCACCGGCACTCCCGAGTTGCGTGCCCGCTGGAAGCGCGGCGTCTCCGTCGTCGAGGGCTCGATGGGCGAGGCCGTTGGCCGCATCTACGTTGAAAGGCACTTCAGCCCGAGCGCGAAGACCGACATGGATGCCCTGGTCGGCCACCTGATCGACGCATACCGCGACAGCATCCGGAACCTCGATTGGATGACCGAGGAGACCCGTACGCGCGCCCTCGACAAGCTCTCGAAGTTCACGCCGAAGATCGGCTACCCGGCCGAATGGCGGGACTACTCGAGTCTCGTCATCGTGCCCGACGACCTGCTCGCGAACGTGCGCGCCACCACGGAGTTCGAGTTCCAGCGCGAGCTCGGCAAGATCGGCAAGCCGATCGACCGCAATGAGTGGTTCATGACCCCGCAGACCATCAACGCCTACTACAACCCCGGGTTCAACGAGATCGTGTTCCCGGCGGCCATCCTGCAGTACCCGTTCTTCGACGAGGCCCGGGATGCCGCGGCCAACTTCGGGGCGATCGGCGCGGTCATCGGCCACGAGATCGGCCACGGCTTCGACGACCAGGGCTCGCAGTACGACGGGGACGGCCGCCTCACCAACTGGGGGACCGACGACGACCGTGCGGCCTTCGAGAAGCGGACGGCCGCCCTCATCAAGCAGTACGACGCCCTGGAGCCGAAGGAGCTGCCCGGGCACCACGTCAACGGCGCCCTCACGATCGGCGAGAACATCGGCGACCTGGGCGGTCTCGCGATCGCCTGGAAGGCCTACCTGCTGTCGCTGAACGGCGACGAGCCGCCGGTGATCGACGGGATGACCGGAGCCGAGCGCTTCTTCCTCAGCTGGGCGCAGGCCTGGCAGATCAAGCTGCGCGACGAGGAGGCCCTGCGGCTGCTCTCGATCGATCCGCACTCGCCGAACGAGTTCCGGTGCAATCAGATCGTGCGCAACATCGACGAGTTCGCGTCCACGTTCGGTCTCACCGAGTCCGATGCGCTCTGGCTCGACCCCGCGGAGCGCGTGCGCATCTGGTAGTCGCCAGCTCGGTGGTCGAGCCCATCGAGTCCGGTGGTCGAGCCTGTCGTTCCCGGTGGTCGAGCCTGTCGAGACCGATCCGTGAACCCCGGGCGTACCATGGGCCGCGACCCCTGGCGCACCGAGAAGGCCTGACCCGTGACCGAAGTCGCCCCCACGCGAGAACGTCGTGATCGGCTGCGCGCGCCCCGCATCCCGCGACATCGAGCAAGCGATTCCCTCGTCGATTTCGCTGACAGCTTCACAGCGCTCGGCGGCCTGGCGTACGAGGGCGCGCAGGTCTCGGCGTCGGTCACCGACCTCGAGAGCGGTTCGACGCTGCTGGCGATCGACGAGCGGATCGTGCTGCCGACCGCGAGTATCGGCAAGATCCTGCTGCTCATCGAGGTCTCGGCGCGGCTCACCGAGCGGGACTTCTCGGGGTACGGAATCCTCGACAAGACCCCGCGCGATGCCGTCGGTGACAGCGGCGTCTGGCAGCACCTGCAGGCACCATCCCTCCCGGTCGCCGATCTGGCCACGCTCGTCGGATCGAGCAGCGACAACCTCGCCACCAATGTGCTGCTGCGGCAGGTCGGACTGCAGGCCGTGCGCGATCGCACCGAGTCCCTCGGTCTGATGCGCACGGCGCTGCTCGACCTGGTGCGGGACAGCCGGGGGCCCGACGACGCCCCGCAGCTCTCGGTGGGATCAACGGCCGAGCTGGCCTGGCTGTTCGCGGCGCTCGCCCGCGGGGAGGTCGTCGACACCCTGACGAGCAGCCGGGTGCTGGGCTGGCTGTCGCTGAACGCCGACCTGTCGATGGTCGCGAGCGCGTTCGGCCTCGATCCGCTCTCGCATCGTGGGGCCGACCACGGGATGCTGCTGGTCAACAAGACCGGAACGGATGCCGGCGTGCGCTCCGAAGCCGGGGTCGTGCGAGGACCGCGGACTGCGGTGGCATATGCCGTCTCGGTGCAGTTCCGCGATGACGGAATCTCGGCGCGGCTGCGAGTGCTGGATGCCATGCGCACCATCGGTTTCGACCTGCTCGAGTACATCCACTGACGATTCCGGTCGAGCACCGGACGATCGGCGGGTGATTCATTTCGATTTCGGGCTCTCGGTACTTGTCCCCATAAGGGGGGACGTGTTAGCTTGACCCTGCCGCGTCGGCGATGTGTCCCCCCGCACCTCGCTTGGCCCTCTCAGCCGTGGCAGATTATGGTGCCCCCACACCCGAGCCCTTCCGAAGTCCTCGCCCCCTGAAGGCGTCGCGCTCCCGAATCCGCGCGCCCACGCTCACCCTCACTCTGTTTTCCGGCCTTCCCCGAGGCCGTATGAACTCGACCCCGCCTTGCGCGCGCTCCGGTGCGCACATTCCTGACCTCAGCTGAAGGAATATCCCCATGCTCAAGAAGTTCCTCGCCGCCGTCGGTGCGCTCACGCTCGCCCTCGGGGTTGTCACCCTCGTCGCGGCGCCGGCCGACGCTCACACCCCGACCATTTCGGCGAGCTGCCAGACCGGGGT
>JALYHS010000059.1 GCA_030776385.1 Actinomycetota bacterium | reverse complement strand
CCACTTAGGAGCGTCACTATGGCCCCCCAGATCTTCCCCCGCTTTGCCGGCAAGACCGTGCTGGTGACCGGAGCCGGCACTGGCTTCGGCGCCGAGATCGCCTTCCGTGCCGCCCAGGAGGGCGCCAAGGTCGCCGTCCACTACCGCTCATCGAAAACGGGTGCCGAGGAGACGGTCGCGCGCATCGAGGCGATCGGCGGCGAGGCCATCACGGTGCAGGCCGACATCGGCACCTGGGAGGCCATCAAGGGCATGGCCGACGAGGTCTGGGCGGCATTCGGCACGCTCGACGTGCTCGTCAACAACGTCGGGGACGTCTCGAGTGAGCAGATGTCCTGGCGCGAACTCACCCAGGAGGCCCTCGACGCGGTGATCGACATCGACGTCAAAGGCACGCTGCTCATGACCCACGAGTTCGGCGAGCGCATGCTCGAGCAGCCGAACGGTGGCAACATCATCAACGTCGGGTCGACGGTCATCGTGCGCGGCTCGCCCCGCGCCCCCCAGTACGCCGCGGCGAAGTACGCGATCCTCGGCATCACGAAGTCCTACGCGAAGGTGCTGGCGCCCGCAGTGCGGGTCAACACCTTCGCCCCCGGCTTCATGGAGACCGAGCGCTTGCTGAACCGCGCGGACTGGAAGGCCGGCCGTCGCGAGACGCTCATCTCGCAGACGCCGATGGGCGTCATCCCGCCGCCGGAGTTCGTGGCGGGCACCTGCCTGTGGTTGGCCACGGACGAGGCAGCACATCTGACCGGCGGCTACCTGCTCGCCGACGGCGGATTCAACATGGTCGGGGCTTAAGCCGATCTCGACAAGCTCGATCACCGATTCGTGATTTTTGACAAGCTCACTCAGCGAAAGAAGCGCATATGAAACTCATCACCTTCGACAACGGCCGCGTGGGTCGTCTCGAGCTCGAGGAGGGCACGGTCATCGAACTCGATGTGCCCTCGACCCGGGAGTACTTCGAGCGTGGCGGCGACGTGCAGGAGACCGGTGAGCGTCTCGCGTACGTCGACGTGCACCTCGAGGCGCCCATCCGGCCCAAGAAGTTCTTCCACACGGCCGGCAACTTCGCCGACCACCACAAGGAGCTGCAGGCCGTCGACTGGTCGCATCCGGTGCACAAGGGAATCGTGTTCTTCCAGAACGTCGACGCGATCATCGGACCGGATGACGCGATCGTCTACCCCGAGGGCCTGACCAAGGAGCTCGACTACGAGCTCGAGCTCGCGATCATCATCGGCAAGTCCGGCAAGTTCTTCGGTCCCGACGAAGCGGTGGACTACATCGCCGGCTTCACCGTGTTCAACGACATCACGGCTCGCGACATCCAGCGCAAGGAGATGGAGTCCGGGGTGTTCTCGTTCAGCAAGGGCATCGACACCTTCTGCCCGATCGGCCCGTGGATCGTCACGGCCGACGAGGTGCCGGACATGCACGAGCTGCCGATGCAGCTCCGCGTGAACGGCGAGGTGCGCCAGCAGGGCAACACCAACCAGACCCGGATCAAGTTCCCGCACCTGGTCGCGTACCACTCGCCGCAGACCTACAGCGCGGGTGACATCATCACGACGGGAACCATCTCGGGTGTCGCCGCCGTGCAACCGAATCCGTTCGACTTCTACCTTCAGCCGGGCGATCAGATCGAGGCCGAGATCACCGGCATCGGGGTGCTGAAGAACCACGTGATCAGCTGGGAAGAGGCGTACGGAAAGCCTGCTCCGGTTCGGGTGGACTGGTGAAGCTCGCCAATCTCGACGGCAGGCTCGTCATCGTCGATGGGGTGAGAGCCGTCGACGTGGAGCGTGCGAGCGGTGGTGAGTTCCTGGCAGACCCGCAGGCGATGTACGAGCGGTGGGACGCGTTCGTGGAGTGGGCGACGTCGGTGGACCCGGCGGTGGGTGATCCGTTCGATCCCTCCCGGCTCGGCCCGCCCGTCCCGCGCCCCGCTCAGGTCTTCGCGATCGGGGTGAACTACGCGGAGCACGCGGCCGAGGCCGGTTACCCGCGCGACTCGCTGCCCGTCACCTTCACCAAATTCCCGAGCTGCCTCACCGGGCCGCTGGCCACGGTAACGCTGCCGAGCGAGTTCGTCGACTGGGAGGTCGAGCTGGTCGTGGCGGTGGCGCGCCGCGCTGATCGCGTCTCGCGCGATGACGCCTGGAAGTACGTCGCCGGGTACACGATCGGTCAGGACCTCTCGGAGCGGCACGTCCAGCTGGAGGGCACGAAGCCGCAGTTCAGTCTCGGCAAGTCGTACAGGGGCTTCGGGCCGACGGGCCCATGGCTGGTCACCCTCGACGAGTTCGCTGATGCCTCGGATCTGGCGATCCAGTGCGGTGTCGAGGGGGAGACGCTTCAACAGGGGCGCACGTCGAGCATGATCTACGACGTTCCCGAGCTCATCGCCCGGCTGTCGGCCGTGTGCACCCTTTTCCCCGGCGACATCATTTTCAGCGGCACGCCGTCCGGAGTGGGCAATGCCCGCACCCCCCAGCGTTTTCTCGCCGCCGACGACGTTCTCGTCAGTTCGATCGAGGGAATCGGATCGATGACGACCACCTTCGTTGTCGCGAGTTGAGTCAGAGGCAATGACGTCCGTCACCGAAAAGAGACTGAGCATGGTCCAGCCGGCAACGACCGATCCGAACCACGGATCACAGGTCGCGATCTCCGTCACCGACGTGTCGCTCTCCTACGGGAAGGTGCTGGCGGCGCACGATCTGAGCTTCGATGTGAAGCACGGGGAATTCGTCAGCCTGATCGGTCCGTCCGGATGCGGGAAGAGCACCGCGCTGCGTGCCATCGGCGGCCTGATCGCCGCGCAGTCCGGCGAAGTTCGGGTGAACGGGGAACAAGTCGTCGGTCCTCGACCGCGTGAGATCTCGTTCGTCTTCCAGGATCTCGCGCTGTATCCGTGGCGCAGCGCGCGACGCAACGTAGAGATCGCGCTGCAGTTCTCGGGGGTCGGCCCGAGAGAGCGGAGGGCCCGGGCGCTCGAGGCGCTCCACGCTGTCGGGCTGAGCGACGTCACCGACCGCTTCCCCAGCCAGTTGTCCGGCGGAATGCAGCAGCGCGTCGCCATCGCACGCGCTCTGGTATCCGATGCGAAGATCCTGCTGCTGGACGAGCCGTTCGCGGCTCTCGATGAGCAGACTCGGCTCAAGCTGGGAGGTCAGCTGCTGACGATCCTGGAGGAACAGGGCAAGACCGTCGTGTTCGTCACGCACAGCCTCGCCGAGGCCGCGTACCTCTCGGATCGGATCGTCGTGATGAGCCCGAGGCCGGCGACGATCAAGGAGACGATCACCGTCCCGCTCGAGAGACCCCGCCACCCGTCGGTCATGCGCGAGCACGAGTTCCACGCGCTGACCGACCAGCTGACCTCGCTCCTCTTCGACGACGAGGCGTCGTGATGACGGTGGTCTGGCGGCGTCCGGTGACCTACCTGGCCGTGATCGTGGCGGTGCTGGTGGTCTGGATCCTGCTGACCGCGACCGGGGCGGTCAAGCCGATCCTGCTCGCCTCGCCGGTTGACGTCTGGGCCCGTCTCGTGTTCCTGGCGAAAACGCCGATTGCGATCTTCCAGCCGATCGCGGTCACGCTCGGGGAGGTTGGCGTCGCCTTCGTCATCGCGGCCGTGCTCGCGATTCCCGTCGGCGTCATTACGGGCTCGTCCGAGCTGCTTCGACAGGCGTACACGCCGCTGTTGACGACGCTCAACGCGCTGCCGCTCGTCATCCTGTATCCGGTACTCGCCGCCACCCTCGGCATCGGAAGCGAGTCGAAGGTCGCGTTAGGGGCTCTGTACGGGTTCTTCCCGATCGCGATCGCGACAGCTCAGGCCGCAGCCCAAGTCGACCGTCGACTTCTCATCGCCTCCGAGGTCATGGGCGCCTCTCGCGGCCAGAGGATCCAGAGCGTGACTCTGCCCGCGATCGCGGGACCGATCGTCTCGGGAATGCGGGTGTCTCTGGCGCTCACCCTCGTGACGATCATCGCCGGAGAGTTCATTTC
>JALYHS010000058.1 GCA_030776385.1 Actinomycetota bacterium | reverse complement strand
GCGGAGTGGACAACACGTACCAGGGGTTGACGGCCACGCAGCCGATCACCTGGACGTTCACGAGCTGAGCGAGAACGGGCGCCGTGTCGTTCCGCACCCGCGAGGGCGACCGACAGGACGAACGGCAGAAGGCCGCACGAACCTCACGGGCGCACGGTTCATGAAAGCCGATGCGCAGCGGGGCACCGCGACCTCGCTGACCGAGCGACAGGTCGACACCCTCTCGCAGCGCTTCGCTTCGAGTCGGTCCAGACAAGGCTGGGCCACTTGGCCTCGCAGTGTCCGAGTGCTCGCCGTCGTCATGCTGACGAGCCTGCTCGCCCTCATCGCCCTGACGCTGACCGGATGGCGCGCCTTCGTGATCGAGTCGCCATCGATGGGACGCGCCGCTCCCGTCGGAACGCTCGTCATCGATCGTCCTGTGCACGGCGACGTGATCAGAGTCGGCGACGTCGTGACCTACCGGCCCCCGGGCTTCGCGGCAGAGACCTACACCCACCGTGTCATCTCGTCGTCGGCGCTGGGGATCCGCACCAAGGGGGACCTCAACGGCAGCGCGGATCCCTGGCTCACTCCAGTTCGAAACGTCGTGGGCAAGGCTGTGGGAATCGTTCCCGGGGCGGGCTGGCTCCTGCGGATGGCGCCGTGGGCGGGACACGGCATCGGAGCCGTGTGGGTGCTCACCCGGTTCATCCGCTCCTCGACCTGGCGGTCCGGCGCGAGGCTCGTCGGACTGTCGATCGTGGTTGGCGGGATCGTCGCGGTGATGCACCCGCTCGCGAACTCGGTCGTCATCTCCTCGCTCCCGGTCGGTGGGCATGTGGAAGCCGACGTCGTCTCGACCGGTGTGCTGCCCATCCGCATCCGACTGACCGAGGGCGCGGTGGTGGACCTCGCCTCCGGGGAGATGCGCAGACTCAGCATCCCGGCATCAGGGGCCGGCCGGTTCATGTTCACGACGGTCCTGCACCTCGACCCGGTCGGCTGGGTGCTGCTGGCACTGGTCTGGATGCTGCCGCTGGCCTGGATCCTGGTCGTCGGTCTCCCCGCCGACTCGTCGGGCCGATCACCGTGACCCCGTCCGGAGCTCGCCGCCCGGGAACGACCAGCCGCCCTCCAGGTCGACGCGCTGGCGCTGCTCTGGTGGCGGTCGCTGTCGCAACGGCGATCTCCGCCCTCTTCGTTCCAGGAACCTCGGGGGCGTTCACGGCCAGTATCAGGAACTCGAGTGACAACGGCGTGATAGCCACTCGCTTCTCTTGCGCCGACACGTTCAACGCCACGGCGAACAAGGCCAACGCCTACTTCGAATACCAGCTCACGCAGAACGCCGCCACCACCACCGACTCGAGCAATGCGGGCAACACCGGCACCTTCCAGGGCGGGCATCCGACCGATGCGTCGAGCCCGATCGCCTGCCCGAACGACACCAGCGGTCCCGCCGCATACAGGCTCGACGGCGCCACGAACTACCTCACGACCCAGACCGCCGTGTCCGCACCACCGGTGTCCTTCAGCCTCGCGATCTGGTTCAAAACGACCGTTGCCGGGGGGTATCTCATCGGACTCGCCGCGAACCAGACCGGATCGAACACCGTCTTCGACCGTCATCTGTACCTGAACGCATCAGGACAGCTCGTCTTCGGCACCTACAGCGGAGCCTTCCAGCTGGTCACGAGCACCTCGTCGTACAACGACGGGATCTGGCATCAGGCCGTCGCGACGATGTCCCCCTCCGGGGGCATGTCGTTGTACGTCGACGGTGCCAAGGTCGCCGGGAACACCGGGTACACGTCGGCCGAAGCCGACTCCGGTTACTGGCGGATCGGGTGGAACTCGATCACCACCTGGCCCGGAGCCCCTTCGAACCCGTATTTCTCCGGCAGCATCCGATTTGCCGCGGCATACACGGTCGCGCTCGCCTCCGGTGAGATAGCACTGGAGTACGGCAACGGTAGGCCCGCCTGACGGGACCAACTCGTCAGCGGGCTCCTGGTGCGAGCGCCGTCTGGGCGTGGCTGAATGGGATCGTCCCGGCAGTCGTGAGCAGCGGGCCTCGCGCGATGTCGATCCCGTCCGGCTTGCAGACCAACCCCATCTCTGTCCAGGACCTCGAGATCTGGCTACCGCTGCTCACCTGCGCAGCGGTCGCCGCCTTGAGGCGCCAGACCTGGGGCCGGCTGATCACCGGAGCGACGCTGGCCATGTTCGTCCTCGCGAGCATCAGCATCTCCGTGGACCAGTGGTTCGGCTCCCAAGCGGCGCCGACCGACCGCATCAACACGCACCGCGGGCCCGATCCAGTAGAGCGCGCTGTCGCTGATCAATCGACAGTCTTGATTCGGCGATTGTCAACGCCTTCGGAACAGGACCGGGTAGAGAACTGCCGCGAGCACGCCGGCAACCACGCCCGCCGTCGTGCCGATCGCCCAGGAATCGGTGAGCCAATGGACGATCACGATGATCAGAGCAGTTCCGAATATGACGGCAGCAATGAACGTGACGATCCGTGCTGAAGAGTTCTGGCGGACCGGCACGAAACAACGCTAGGTCATGAATCGTCCGCGCCCCGGCGTTCGGCACCGCCGTTGTCGCCTCAGCCATGAGCAACTGACGCACCCTGGTGGTCCAGAGGCCGGCCGACACGAGGCATCCAGGAGACGATCCCGAGCAGGGCGAACACGAGCATCAGCTCAGCGACGCCGGTCAGGTAATAGAGGCCCTGAAGGAGCCGCCCGTCGGGGACGAGGCCGGTCTCGACGACGATCCAGGTCACCATCGTGAACCCGGCGAATGCTGTCCAGAACAGGGAGGAGGGACGTCTCCTGAGCAGGAGAACGGCCGCGACCACCTGTGTCCCCCCGACCACGGCGAAGAGCAGCAGAGCGGGAACGACGAAGTCGGTGAACGGGCTTCCCTCGAGAAGGGTCCGGGGCATGCGGAGGCCGTCGGTCAGCAGCATCGCGATCGCTCCTCCCACCGCGGAGGCCGCGTTGAACGCGACGACACCGACGAGGGCTCCCCGCGCGAGCTTCGAAAGCCGCACCGCAAGACGGCCGACGCCTGCAGCGCTGGAATCCGGAGCGTCCCCAGCGTTCCGGACTGCGGTCCCGGAGGCACCTCCCGCACGACCAGTGAGCAGTTCGGGAGTGCGGCTGGCGGTCTCGACGAATTCGTCCACGCTCGAGGGTGACCGAAGGGGCGCACAGCCGCTCAGGGCCGAAGGTCCCGGCCTCTCTGCGGGGGTCGTCCAGCGGCGACGAACGGTGTCACGCGTCAGCCGTAGCCCCGGGGTTCTCCGAAGTGCGTCAGGACCCGCTGGACCGCCGGAGCATCACGCCGTCATGCGAAGTCGTTCACCGCCACGCGGGCGACAACCAGCCGACTCGCCTCCAGCGAGATCCCTACTGACGAGAAGAAAGAACCCGTCAGCGCGGTGTGGACCGGTGCCGGCGCTTGGTCCACCTGTGTTGCGGAGCTTCACATCTCCGGAACATCGCCTGCCCTGCTGATGTGGGTCGCGGTCTTGTTTGTGATCCTCCACGCGCCATCGACCTTGAGCAGGTTATGGAGGTCGAGCCAGGCTCCTTCGGAGCCGATGTCGCAGACCAGCATGACATTCGCGACATCGCCGGATCGGGTGACCTTCAGGATGCGGATCACCGCTCTCGGGAGCGACGCCCACACCTCGAACGACCGGGGCCTGAGGCGGTCAGCGCCCAGCGTGCCGTCCGCGTGCGTGTAGAAGATCCAGGCCTCTTCGTGGAACGCGTCCTCGAACAAGCGGGTCTCGCCACTGCCGAACCCGTCGCCGTACATCTGCACGACGCGGCGGATCTCCGCCTCGTCCTGCTGATCAGCCTGCGTCGGGGCGCTGGACGTCGTCGCCATGATGGCCTCCCTGTCGCTCCGGGCACAGCATCCTCCTGCGGGAGGGTGGGATCCAGATGGCCCCTCAGGTCGCGTCGCCCAACCTGTGTTCGCGGAACTCCGCGAGCGTGATCAACGTCGTGCAGCACACTGCGAGGCGCTGACCCGGGTTCGAGTGTCAGGGGAGCTCGGCGTAGGCGCGGACGGGGAAGGTCCCGAAGCCTTCCACCTTGGGCGGGACGGCGGTGAAGAGGGCGCCGGATTCCGGGAGCGCGTGGAGTCCCGTGAGGTGCTCGACGATGTGGACACCGGCCGCGAGGAGGAGGGAGTGTGCAGGTCGAGCTCCGACAGCGGCAGCGCTGGTGTCGTCGATGTTGACCGAGTCGATGCCGACCAGGACGACTCCAGCCTCGACCAGCGCCCGGGCGCCGTCCTCGGTGAGGTACGGCGCGGGATCGCCGTACGCCGGTGTGCCGAAGTGGCGATCCCAACCCGTGTTCAGCAGCACGGCCGTCCCTGCCAGGGGGCGGTCGAACGCCGAGGGTCCGATTCCGCGCCGCCCAGCATTCCTGAGGTGGAAGACCTCTGCGGGAAGACCGACCAGCGTTGCGAGTTCGAGCGTGGAGAGATCACCTCCGTCCTCGTACCGATGGAACGGGGAGTCCAGGTAGGTGCCCGTGTTCCCGATCAGCGTGATGACGTCCATCTGGAACTCGGTCCCTGGCGCGTACGTCGACCGGGACTCCGCCCTGGTCAGATACGGAGCGATCTGCGGCGCCGGCAGGCCCGGGTAGGTGACCAGCCCGGCACGGATCGTGTGGCTGAGATCGATGAGCCTCACCGGGTCCGCACCCTCACGAGCACCGAGGCGGCGGTGCCGGCACGCGCCCGGTGCTGTCCTCGGCGACTCCGGGCCGATGCTGGAGTCGTCACGACGCGGCCAGGATGACGCTCGATACCGCAAGGAGAAGGCAGGTCGGGGCCATGGTGAATCGCTCCGCTCTGCTGCTCGAGATCGAGTTCATGAAGATGCCGAGAACGTAGTAGGCGCCCAGGACCCAGATGCCGACCTGCGCCACCGCGCCCGGCAGAAGGGCGGAGGCGCCCGCTCTCTCGAGCGCGACGAGGATGAACAGCAGATAGAGCGCGATCGTCACGAGACTCGCAGCTCGCAGCCGTGTCGGAAGCACGCGGTACCTCCCACCCCAGGCGAAGCGTCCAAGTGGCGCCCCAGCAGCGAGAGCCGACTGCAAGCCGGTGAGTATCACGTGGATGACGCCGAACACGATGAGCGCAGCGACTGCTGCGGGGTCTTCAGTCATTCGCGGATGTCCTTGTGGAATCGGTGCGGCCGCGGGGAGGCAGGACGGCACAGGACCGTCCGCGGCTCCTGGTTCGGCCTGTCATCGCTGCTGCCTCGCTGCGATGAACGTGTTGAGCGGCATCGCGAGCGCCATGGACGGAAGCATCGACAGATGCCCGCCGAATGACAGCACGGCGCCGGCGATGCACCCCAGCCAGAACAGGGGCATGAGGAGAAGGAACGGGAGGTACATGACGGCCGACATCACCGCGATGCCCTGCCGGGCGTGACGTCGGGCGACCATCCAGGCCGACATGCCGATGACCATCTCCGTCGCCATCACGATCGTCTCGAGGTCCGCTCGCAGGGCTACTCCCGGCGCGACGACATCCCGAATCAGACCGAGCACGATCATTCCCGCAAGCATCGACACCACCGTGCCGAAGTACTCGAGAACCGCGTGGCTGTGCCGTCGAACGGGATCCGGAGCAGCTCCTTCCATGGCGGCGTCGGAGCGGGCGACTGCGGCATCCGGCGATCGCATGGATGTGCGGCGACGGATCATCACTTGCGTCGCCGGATCCGGCGGACCACGAGCGGGAGCGATCCGGCAGCGAGGGCAAGGAGCGCAGCGGCGGCGAGGAGTCCCGTCGTCCGCCACTGCTGCCATGCGAACGGCTGATCGCGGTTCACCCGGGTCAGCGGGTACTCGATCATCTTGGAGACGGAGGCGACCACGCTCGGGCGGACGGTGAGTCCGAGTTGCTCGAACGCGGCGTCGAAGCCGCCGAGGCCCCGGCGGCTTCTCACCGCACCGGCCGTCACGATCCGGGCCCCGGCCGTCCTGTCGAGCACCCCCGTCCGGAGGATCAGGCCGTGCCTGGTTCGAAGCGTTCCGGTCACGGACACCGAGCGGGTCGAAGCGGCCAGCGAGTAGCTGTAGACCTCGAACAGTGCCGCCGCATCGATCTCATCCACGCCGTCGAGGAGTCTGATGTCGACGGTGGGGCGGCCCCAGGGAACGCCGCGTTGGTCAGCACTGGGACGTCCTCGAGGCCGAAGGACCTGGTGGGCATCTTCGGCGCCGAATGCGACGTCCACCCGGGGTAGGAGATCAGCTTCGCGACACGTGCAGCCTCCGGTGCCCCCGCCATGTCCGCCATCACCTTGAGCGCCCCGGGAATTCCGGAGGTCACACCCCCTGTCGTCGTGACCCGGCCGTCCTGCACGTACCGCTCCCCTCGCACCCAGGACACCTCCGGGTTCGACGACTCCAGCGCTGCCATGCGCGACCAGTGAGACGTCGCGGAGAGCCCATCGAGGATCCCGGAGGCCGCGAGGAGACGAGCGCCGGTGCAGATCCCGAGCACGTGCGCGCCTGCCGCGTACTGGTCCGCGATGAATCTGCGTGCTGCGCGCTCAACGGCCCCCGAGGGTGAGGTCACTCCCGGGACGACGATCAGGTCCGGCTTCGGGGCGGCGCCGGAGGCCGCGTCCGCGAAGGTGAAGTCGGGTGTGACCCAGACGCCTCCGTCCAATGGCGCCGCCGCTTTCGTCTCGGCGATGGTGTAGACGGCGAAGTCGCTGGAATCGGCGAGGACGTCGTACGGGGCGAGCATGTCGGCGGCATCGGAGCCGGATGTGCCGAGCACGACTTCGACGACGATCTTCCCTGCTCTCGGTGCGTTCCCGGTATGCAGGGCGGCGGCATCCGCTGTCGGCCGAGGCGCTTGGCTCGGCTGAGTCAGTCCGACCGCCGCGATCCCCGCGAAGGTGCAGACGGTGATCGTGGTCGAGAGCGCGACTCTGCCGATGCGGCGGGGGACGGGGGACATGAGGTTCTCCAGGCTTGGTCGGCAGCGCTCGGTCGGTCCGACGGAACGCTGGAAGGGTTTCCGTGCTCACGGGAAGTACCGCGGCGCGTGGCGCCTCCCACCACC